>CACWXE010000001.1 GCA_902764715.1 uncultured Ruminococcus sp.
TCCCTTATTGTTGTCTCGGCAACTACAATTTTGGAGCTTCCTATGCTCTTTTTCAATATTTACTTTTGACTATCCCACATTTTTCCGTGATGAGGGGAATAAAAGTGAATAAGAAAACGAAAGAGACCCCGCTCGACTGAGCGGGGTCATTTTGATGGAGATCATAATCCTGCAACCGTTTTTCCGGCGATCAGGTTATCGGCGCCTTCGATCAGACTGCTGATATAAGACTTGCTGACGGTGCCGATGGTGTTGCCGTTGTATTCCATGATGTACTTGGAGCTGTCGCTGCCGGTGTAGACGGTCAGCGTATCGGCGGAGCGGTCGGTCGTGTAGCGGAATGTGACCGTCATCACCTTATCCTTGCCGCCGGAATCAGCAGCGCCGAGGTTTTTGATCATGGTGATATTCTGGAAGAAGACGTTGAAGTCGTCGGTATTCAGATCTTTTCCGTTATAGGTCGCGGTGGAATCAGCGGTTTCCTGCTCGTTACCGTTATCGTCGGTCGTGGTTTTGACATCGGTCTTGACATTCAGGGTAAGGTCGGTATCGCCCGCCGAGAAGCTGAACTCATCGATATAGCGGAGCTTGGCGTTCATCGGCGTCTCGGGCATGAGAAGCTCGACGCTCGTTTTTGCCCAGCATACCGCCGCGAGCTGGATGGAGTAGATCACGTTTTTGTCGGGATTATAGACATAGACGATACCGTCGTCCTTCGGAGCGGAGCTCTGCAGGGTGATATCGGCGTCGGGATAGGACGCGTTGACCTGCGCGTAGGGCTTGCTCAGTCCGTAGGTGGCAAGCTGATCGTCGCTCGGATTGACGCAGACAACCGTCTCCGCGTACAGTCCGCGGATATTGCCGGCTACGTCATTGGCTTCGATCGCGTTGGCAGGTACCGAAAGGGGCTCCTGCAGCAGATACGCCGCTTCGGTCGCGTCATCCTTGTTCGGGACAAGGACGATGTCGTCGTCATAGCGCGTACCGCTGATCGTCGCCTTGGAGAACTGCGCGTTTTCGCTGTCCGACATCGTGTCGGTGATGCTCAGGCTGATGAATTGATTGACGCTGTAGAGGAGGCTCTCGACGTCGGTGCTGTTGACCAGATAAACGTCGTTGGAGGAACCGAAGGTGATATAGGTTCCCGCCTCGCCCGCGGCGTCATTGCCGACGCGGATGATCGAGGAGGTGTCGTCGGTATAGGTGACCTTCGCGGTGGCGCGGGGTTCATCCAAACCGAAGTCGGCAAGGTTGGCGTTCGCTTCGATGATGCGGGTGAAGTTGATCTCGGAGCATTGCTTGGCGATCTCGTCGGCAACGCCCTCCTGCATCGGATATTTCTCGAATCCGACAAGCTTGTACACGGTCGCCTCGCCCGACGGTGTATCTGCGGTGACGCTGAAGGAACCGTCCTGATTCTCTACATCGATCTTCTTGATCTGTGAGGGAACATAGGTCAGCAGGGAACCTGTACCGTTCTGTTCGATCTTGCCGTTTTCATCGACGGCGATCTTTGCCTCATGCACACCGTCCTCATTGACTTGGAGCGATAAGTCCGCCGAGGTGACCGTATCTTCTCCCTTCGGCGGGTGGGAGCGCAGGACGATCAGCAGTGTGACTAAGATCGTGACTGTCGCGAGGGCGATGATCAGGATCAGGATCGGCTTGCGTTTGCCGGCGGGCTTCGTCTTTTTCTCTTCCTGCTCGCGACTCAAAAAGCTGTTGAGCGCGCTGTCGTTTTCATCTTGCTCTTCGTCGATCGTGTTTTCTGTCGTATCGGCGACAGGCTCGGTCGATTCGGTTTTCGGTTCGGTATCTTCGGCTGTCG
Organism: uncultured Ruminococcus sp.; assembly: GCA_902764715.1. Taxonomy (GTDB): domain Bacteria; phylum Bacillota; class Clostridia; order Oscillospirales; family Acutalibacteraceae; genus Ruminococcoides. The sequence goes on from CACWXE010000001.1 coordinate 1,829, forward strand.
AGTTGGTCTCTTCGACAGCATCTACTATTTCTTGTTTATTCTCTTCCATTATTTATGCCTCCTGCGGATCCAGATGATCAGTCCGATGACCAGAACGCCGATCGGGATGACAAAGCGTACCAGAATGGACGGGAACATGATCGCGTTCATCGAGTTAATGCCCAGCTCATGGGAGGAAGGATCCTTACCCTCGATCACGACGCTGATATCGTCACGGTTGGAAAGTGTGTTGAAGAGGTTGACGAAGTAGGCGGCGTTGTTATACGCGGTCGTGGACAGGTAATTGGTGGTAAGTGCGTCATAGGAGCCGATGACGACGACAGAGGAATTCTTGCTGCCCTCTGTACCGTCGTTGCGGATACCGATCGCAGCGCCGTTGAGAGACTCGGTCTTGGGATCGAAATCCTTGATGGCGTCTTCCTGCATATCTCTGGGGAAGAAGAAGCTCTTATCGGAGGATTTGAGCAGCGGCTTAGCCATCGTGTCATCGGTGATGTTGACGGGCATCGTCAGCATCATGACAACGGGGATGGAGGAATTGCGGAGATTGTCGGTATAGGTAGTATCCTCGCCGTAGTCATAGAGGGAGACATAGTGATTGGCGCCGGGAATGATGTGTTTCTCGTCGTTTTCGTAAACATAGCCGTAACGCACTTCCATACCGTAATCGGCGAGCAGGGCGTTCAGATTCGGGAACTCGCTGAGCTCGTGCTGATCGTTCGGGAAGTAGAACAGGTTATGGCCGAATTTGCCGTCATTGTTGAGCCACTTGGTCAAGGTGTCGTATGCCTTGTCGTCAAGATCGACGTCGGGGTCATAGATGATCACGAACTCACTGTCATCGGAGATGGACTCGTTGAGCAGGCTGACGGTCTCGATCTCATAGGCGTTGTTCTCGAGCAGCTTGGTGAAGGCGGACATATCCTGTTCACCCTGACCGGTGAGCACGGTCACCTTGGTCTTTTCCTTGGTGGTGACGTTGACGATCGCGGTGGTGAGCGCCTGCTCGACCTTCTGACCGGTGATGACGATGGTGCCGTACTGGCTGTACTGCTCCTGATCGAAGTCAAACATATCGGTCAGATCGACCGCGCGGTAGAGATCGCCGCTCTTGACGAGGACGGCATGGCTCTTTGTCCAGTCGACCTGCGTGTAGGGGGTAGTGAAGGTCGGTTCGGCGGCGAGATCGACATAATGCAGGGTGATGTTGTCGGAGCTGTTCTCGATGGCATGGATCAGCTTGTTCGCCTGTACGCGATATTTGTAGTTGGTGCTGTCGCCGCTTTCAAAGTCGGTCTCCTTCTGGAGCACATAGATATCGACAGGATCCTTGATTTCATCGAGATACTCTTTGGTTTCCTTTTGGAGCTGATAAGAAGCATTCTCGGTCACGTCGATATACAGCGGATGTGTATTTGTAATGACGGAAAGGACGATGTTGACCAGTACCACTGCCGCGATGAACAGCACGGTCAGCAGGATGGACATCGCGCCGCGGGTGAGCTTGTGATTCTTCGGCTTTTTTGCTTTGATCGTCTTGTTTTCGGAGGTATTCATATTCTGTTTCATATTTGACCTCCTTAACTCCAGCGGCGCTTCTCAAACACTCTGACGCATAAGAAGAGGAAGATCGCGATCACAGAGAGGAAGAAGACGACACTGGTCAAATTGATGATTCCGTTGATGAAGTTGGTGAAATGCGCGTCGAAGGAGATGTTGTGGAAGAGGGTGGTCAGCCAGTCGACGTTGAATACGTTGGACAGCGAATCCAGCATATAGATCAGCAGTCCGATACCGATGGATACCACCGCGGCGATCACCTGGCTCTCGGTGAGCGCCGAGATGAACATATCGATGGCGATCAGCGCGCCGCCCATCAGCAGCATGCCGAGCATGGTGGTCAGAAAGACCGCCCAGTCGGGCGTCGCGTAGAACGAGAGGATGACGGCGTAGAGGACATAGATCGCGTTGCAGATGCAATACAGAAGGAACGCGCCGAAGAATTTGCCCAGCACCATCTCGGTCAGGCTGATCGGCGCGGTCAACAGCGCCTGATCGGTTTTTTGCTTGCGTTCTTCGGAAAAGCTCTTCATCGTAATGATCGGGATGACCAGCATGACGATCATCAGCATGCTCAAAAAGACATAGCTCATCGAGGTGGTGTTCGACAGCAGGCAGTACATGTAGAAGAACAGCCCGGAGAAGAAATAGAATACGGCGAGGACGATATAGCCGATCGCTGAGTTAAAATAGGAGCTTAGTTCTCTTTTGATGATGGCAGACATCAGCCCTCACCTCCTTCGGTCAGTTTCAGGAAGCTCTCTTCGAGCGTCATGCCGCCCGGACGCATCATCAGGATGGGGCAGTTCGCCTTGGAGAGCGCGTTGAATACGCCGCGTCGGATATCGACGCCGGTCTCGAATTCGACCGTGTAGCTCAGTCCCGCGCCCTTGGTGACGCGCTTGACGCCGTCAACGGAGCTGATCGCGCTGCGCACGGTGGCAGTGGCGCCGTCGACCTCCAGCGCGAGGATGCCGCTGCCGCTGAGGGTCTCGCTGAGCTCATCGGTCTTGGCGTCCGCGACAAGCTTGCCGTTGTTGATCATCACGATGCGGTCGCATACGGCGGACACTTCACTGAGGACATGGGACGAGAAGATGATGGTGTGCTTTTTGCCCAGCGACTTGATCAGCTTGCGGATGTCGATGATCTGCTTGGGGTCGAGTCCGACGGTCGGTTCGTCGAGGATCAGCACGGGCGGATTACCCATCAAAGCGCCCGCGAAGCCGACTCTCTGGCGGTAACCCTTGGAGAGGTTCTTGATGACGCGGTCGGCGACGTCCGCGATCTTGACGATCTCCATGACCTCGTTGATGTGTTCCTTTTTGGGCAGGCGCACCTTCTTGAGGTCAAAGATGAACTCGAGGTAGCGGCGCACCGTCATATCGAGGTAGAGCGGCGGCTGCTCGGGCAGATAGCCGATCTTTGCCTTTGCCGCCTTGGGGGCGGTGAGGATATCGGCGCCGTCGATCAGCACGGTGCCCGACGTCGCGCCCAGATAGCCCGTGATGATGTTCATGGTGGTACTTTTACCCGCGCCGTTGGGGCCTAAGAGTCCGACGACCTCGCCGCTGTCAGCGGTGAAGCTGATATCGTCGAGCGCCTTGACGCCGCCGTAGCGCTTGGTAATATTTTTCACTTCTATCATATGTTTACTCCTTTGATACCTGATGCGTGTTTTTGTATCGGTATCCCATATTAAACCAATATAGATTATATCATAGGTAAATGTAATAGTCCAGTGAAATAATTGTAAATATTAAGTGATAGGCAGGTGAAAAGGAACATTTATTGTAGGGGTCGGCGCCTCGACGACCCATATGGCAGGTACGTTTGTTTTCTATCATACGTTTTCGATAACAAAAACGCCCGGCATTCTGCGGATGGTCGATGACCATCCCTACGAAAGCATTGATTTGCTTCGCGGGTAAGTGAGATATGATGGAGAGGTATCGGGACGTCGAGGGCGCCGTCCCCTACAGGATAGAACTTTCTTCATTAAAAAACAGGAACGGATTTTCCGTTACTGTTTGAGAGAATTCGGTTGAGATTGCCACGGGATAAACCCTCGCAATGACTTTTTATATGGTTGGGATTGCCACATCGTCGTCACTCGCCGAGCTTGTGCAGGCTCACCTAACGGCAAGCCTTCGCACCGCGTGGCGGTTCCTCCTCTCCCCACAACTCGGGGAGTTGCGGGGGCCCCATATAGCGATACCTCGCAATGACTTTTTATATGGTTGAGATTGCCACGGCTCCTGAACACGCGTGTTCGGAGCCTCGCAATGACGATTGAGTATTACGCCTTGAAGAAGGTGATGCAATGCTGGGGGCAGGCTTCGACGCACGCGCCGCAGTTGGTGCAGAGATCGGGGGTGACATACGCGCAGAAGTCGGTAACCTTCACCGCGCCCTGCTCACACGCCTTTTCGCACTTTTTGCAGCCGATACAGCCGATGTCGCACAGCTTGCGGGTCACGCCGCCCTTATCATGGTTGGAGCAGCGCACCAGCGCCATGTCCTTTTTGGGCACGATTTCGATGATCCCTCTGGGACACGCCTTGACACACAGGGAGCAGGCGCGGCACTTGCTGCCGTCCACGTAAGCTACGCCGTTGTTGACATGGATCGCGTCATAGGGACAGGCGGCTTCACAGTCGCCCAGACCCATACAGCCGTAAAAGCAGGCAGTCAGACCGCCGCCGATCTTTAACGCGGCGGCACAGCTCATAATGCCGCTGTACTCCGCCTTGTAGGTGGTGTGGTCGAGCGAGCCCATGCACTTGACGACTGCGACCTTGGGCTCGATATTGCCGGTCTCGACGCCGAGGATCTCGGAGATCGCCTTGGTGCAGTTCAGACCGCCGGGAGCACAAAGCCCCGGTTCCGCCTTGCCCTTGGCGAGCGCGTCGGCATAGCCGGAACAGCCGGAGAAGCCGCATGCGCCGCAGTTCGCGCCGGGAAGCGCTTCGAGGATCGCTTCTGCTTTTTCATCCTTGGGAACCGCCATGATGATGGAGGCGATGGAGAGGATCAAACCGATCAAAAGTCCAATGCCGGCTACGATGCCGACCGCTAATAAAATACTGTTCATTGTGCACCTCCTAAGGGCAGAACAGACAAATACGAACCCGGTTTAGCCGGACATATTTTAGCCTGCCCTTTGTTAAAATGCTCGCAAACCCGTCAGGGTTTGCTGTGCTTTTGCCGCGGTCAGACAAAAATCTGCCACGGCTAAACTCTTTAGACTTTCTATGAATGAGGTTTTGAGCAAGGTATGATGCGGAGGTCGCGGGCAGGCTGGCGCCTGCCAAGACTGACAAGCCATAGATTGCCAAAAACTCATCATAGAAAGCGGATTTGTATTTATCTGTTCTGCCCTAGGCCAGCGGGATGAGCTTATCGACAAAGCCCGCAAACCCGAGGAAGGATAAGGATACCAGCGCGGCGGCGACCAGTGTGATCGGCAGACCCTTGAGAGACTTGGGGATATCCGCGTTCTCCAGACGTCCGCGGACGCCGGCGAACATCACCATCGCGACGAGGAAGCCGATACCCGCGCCGAACGCATTGACCAACGCGTGACCGTAGGTGTAGGTATACGCGGAGGTGGAATCGACCTTCTGGATCACCAGCATGGTAACGCCCAGTACGGCGCAGTTGGTGGTGATCAGCGGCAGATAGATGCCCAGGGAGTTGTACAGCGAGGGGATGTACTTGCGCAGGATGATCTCGACGAGCTGTACCAGACCCGCGATGATCAGGATGAACAGCACGGTCTGGAGATATTCGAGCCCCATCGGGATGAGCAGATACATATAGATCGGGAAGGTGACGGCGGTCGCGAGCACCATGACGAAGGTGACGGCGACGGACATACCCACCGCGGTGTTGAGCTTTTTACTGACGCCTAAGAAGGGACAGATGCCGAGGAACTTGGACAGAACGTAGTTCTCGGTGAGGATAGCCGCGAGGAATACGGCGACGAGTGATTTAATCAGCATTGACGGTCGCCTCCTTTGCGGTTTTTTCACAGGATTTTTCCGCGCAGTTCTCGGACATCGGACAGCCGTCGCAGGGCGAGGTCTTGACCTTCTTGCCGGCGCGGGAATTGAGCTTGTTCGCCAGCATGATCAGGATGCCGAACACGAAGAAGCCGCCAGGAGGCAGGATGAAGATCAGGATCTGCACCGGCATGATCTGCATACCGAACAGTGTGCCGGAGCCGAAGAACTCACGGATGATACCCATACACAGCAGTGCCGCCGTAAAGCCGATACCCATGCCCAGTCCATCGAGGATGGACGGCAGGACGGGGTTTTTGCCGGCGAACATTTCGGCACGACCTAAGATGATACAGTTAACAACGATCAGCGGCAGATAGATGCCCAGCGAGTTATTGATCGTGGGAGCAAACGCCTTGACGAGCATTTGCACCACGGTGACAAAGCCCGCGATGATCGTGATGTAGGCGGGGATACGCACCTTATCGGGGATAAACTTGCGCAGCAGGGAGATGACCGCGTTGGAGCAGATCAATACCGCCGTCGCGGCGACGCCCATGCCGATCGCGTTGAACGCGGAGGTGGTAACGGCGAGGGTGGGGCAGGTGCCCAGCACCAGACAGAGAACGGGATTCTCTTTGATAATGCCTTTGGTCAGTTCTTTGAGGTAACTGCGTTTTTCCATTACTCTGCCCCCTTTACATTTTCGTTATAGAGCCGGCACGCTTCGTTGACCGCCTTGGTGACGGCGCGTGAGCTGATCGTCGCGGAGGTGACCGCGTCGACTGTCTGCGCGTTGCCGGAGGAGTCGTCCTTGCTGACGACGATATCCTCGTTGACGCTCAGACCCTTGTATTGATCACGGAAGGATTCGTTTGAGGTGTTTTTGCCGAGACCCGGCGTTTCATCATTATTATAGAATACGTCTACGGCGATGATCGAGCCGTCGGCGATGCCGGTCATGACCTTGACCTGTCCGCCGTAGCCCTGGGTGGCGGTGGAGATCGCATAGCCCACCGTCTTGCCGCTGTCATCCAGACCCTTGTACATGGTGTCGGGGATGACCTCTTCAAAGGTTTTCGCGCCGGGACAGACGGTCAGCATACTTTCTTCCTTGCTTTGCTGATCGTTGGCGGCGATCTGCTTGGCGGTGATATTGTTGGTCAGCGCCAGTGCCGCGGTGACGACCAGACAGATCAGGAACAGGGAGAGCGTCGGGATCAAAACAGCTTTCGGGGTGATTTTTACTTTCATTTCTGCTCCCCCTTCTTCTTCTTGATGTAGCCCAGTGTGCGGGGAACGGTAGCGCGCTCGATCAGCGGCACCAGAATATTCATCAGCAGGATCGAGAAGGACACGCCCTCGGGCATATTGGAATAGGCGCGGAGCAGGATCGTGAGGATGCCGCAGCCGACGGCATAGATCACCTTGCCCCACTTGGTGACGGGAGAGGTGGTGTAGTCGGTCGCCATGAAGATCGCGCCGATCATCAGACCGCCCGAAAGCAGCTGATACAGCGGATCGAGTCCGACGATCAGGCTCATCACAGCCGCTGTCGCGAGATAGACGCAGGGGATGATGGGGGAGATGACCCGGCGGACGACCAGATAGACGCCGCCCAGAATCAGCGCCGCAGCACAGACCTCGCCGATGGAGCCGCCGCAGCGACCCAGCAGGAGATCGACATAGGAGTAAACGCCGGGCTCAGCCGCCAAAGGCGTCGCGGAGGTGGTGGCGTCGATCGCGGCAGCCTGAGGAGCACCTGCCGCGGTGACCCAGTGCATCATCGGACCGGGGAAGGATACCAGCAGGACGATACGTGCCGCTAACGCGGGATTGACAAAGTTCATGCCGATACCGCCGAACATCTGCTTGACCACGACGATCGCGATCAGACAGCCGAACATGGCGATCAGCGGATTGATGTCTACGGGTAAGTTTAAGGCGAGCAAAAGACCTGTTACAACGGCGGATAAGTCGCCGATGGTCGTGTCGCGCTTCATGATCTTGCGTGAGATGAATTCGAGCAGTAGACAGGTCGCGATACAGATCGCGATCAGTACCATGGAGCGCAAGCCGAAGATCACACACGCCATGACCGCCGCCGGGATCAGCGCGATGATGACGTCGAGCATGATGCGGCGGGTGGTGTTATTGCTTTTAAAATGCGGTGAGGAGGATACGTGTAATTTTGCTTCCATTACTTCTTACCTCCTTTATCTTTCGAGGCGATCTCTTCACGCTTTGCCTTTTGGATCAGCGCCTTGCCCACGCGGATATTCTGCACCAGATGGCGCTTGGCGGGACAGGTGAAGGAACAGCAGCCACATTCCATGCAGTTCATGGCGTTGTAGAATTTCAGCCCGTCGATATCGCCGCGGTCAGCCGCGTTCGCAAGCTCCAGCGGCTGTAAGCGCATCGGACACGCGTCCAGACACTTGCCGCAGCGAATGCACGCCGTGGGTTCGTGATGCTTCGCTTCTTTCTCGGACAAAGCCAGAATCGCGTTGTTTTGCTTGAGGATATACAGATCATCGTTCGGCAGGGCAATACCCATCATGGGGCCGCCCATGATCAGCTTGTAGGGCTGTTCCTTATAGCCGCCGACGAATTCGATGACGTCCTTGATCGGGGTGCCGATGGGAGCGATGACGTTGACGGGGTTTTCGATACAGCCGCCGTCGACCGTCAGTCGGCGTGAGATCAGCGGGATACCCGTCTTGAGATAGCGGGAGATGAAGGCGATGGAACCGACGTTCATCACCAGACATCCCGCGTCGCTGGGCAGACCGCCTACAGGGACCTCGCGTCCGGTACAAGCCTTGATCAGGATCTTCTCGGCGCCCTGCGGATAGGTCGCCTTGATGGGCAGTACGCGGATCTCGTCCTCGGGATCGACCTTGCTGTCGGCGATCTCGCGCAGCGCCTTGATCGCGTCGGGCTTGTTGTTCTCGATACCGATGATCACGCGGTGGATACCGAGGAATTCCTTGACCGTGATGATGCCCGAGATCACATCCCATGAGTTCTCGAGGATCTCGCGGTGGTCGGAGGTGATGTAGGGCTCACACTCGGCGACATTGATGATCATGGTGTCAACGTTCTTGTCCGAGGGGATATTGAGCTTGACGGACGTCGGAAATCCCGCACCGCCTAAGCCCACCAGACCGCTGTTGCGGACCGCGGTGATCAGATCGGACAGGCTTTCGACCTTGGGCGGTCGGATGTCGGGAGAAAGGCGCTGTTCACCGTCGCTTTCGATGAAGATCGCATCTACCTTACTGCCGTCGGGCATGGTAATTTTGTCGATTTTTTTGACTTTACCGGAAACACTGGCGTGGATCGGAGCACTGACAAAGGCGTCGCTGCCCGCGATCTGCTGACCGACGTCCACAATGTCGCCGACCTTGACCATCGGCTTACACGGCGCGCCGATATGCTGTGTCATCGGCAGAGCGACAATACTCGGCACCGGCAGCATCAGGCTCTCTTTGTGCGCTGTATTCTTGTTGTGCGGAGCGTGTACGCCGCCCTTGGTGCGGTAGGGTCGCTTAGGAAAACTAAGTTCAGCCAAAAATATACCTCCTTCATAACAATATATACTTACTCTATTTAATATTTTAACGTATTAAAACACGCTATTAATATATAATAACATTAATAAGGCTGTTTTTCAATATTAAATGATTGTTAAATAAATAACTTATTGTCGACGAATCAAGAGCAAAGGAGAGCTAAATATGCAGTTTTTATGGGCTTTTTTGGTAGGCGGAGCGCTGTGTCTGATCGGACAGGTACTGATCGACCGCACCTCGCTGACCCCTGCACGGATCCTGACGGGGTTTGTGGTAGCGGGCGTTGTGCTGTCCGCGATCGGGTTGTATGAGCCATTGGCGGAGTTTGCGGGCGCGGGCGCGACGGTGCCGCTGTCGGGCTTTGGGCATCTGATGGCGCAGGGTGTGCGCGACGCGGTGGATAAAGAAGGCGCGATCGGGATCCTGACCGGTGCGCTGTCCTCGGCGGCAGCGGGCATCGGCGCGGCAGTGGTGCTGTCGCTGACGGCAGGACTGATCAGCAGACCGAAGGAAAAGTAGAGATAATTAGAAATTAGTAATTAGGAATTAGGAATTACCGGACGATGTAACGTTTATTGTAGGGGAGGGGCTTGCTCCTCCCGAGAGTTTTCATTTTAATCACTTTATCATGCGAAGCAAATCAACCTCTCCGTAGGGTACGGCATTTATGACGTACCGAGAATGACGGCGTTTTTGTTATTGAAAGCGTGTGATAGGGGGGAATGTTTTTGCCATGCGGTACGTCGGACGCGCGCGTCGAAAGCCTTCCCCTACAAATCGAAAAAAAGCACCCTGCGGGTGCAAAACAGAAAAAGGACACGCGTGTCCGGCGCGCCGGCAAACTAAAAGCGGAGGACTATTGCCCTCCGCCTTTAGTGCTTACTGTATTGAATAATCGAGGTATTCCTCAAGTTCTTCTTCTTCTCTCTTCTGCTTCTCTTTTATGACAAAGAAAGCGGTAACCGCAGCTGTGATAGCTGCTACTGCGGCAGCAATCCAGATAATCCACTTTACAGTTTTTTTACCATCGCAATTATTACACATACCGTGCCTCCTGAATCTTAATGTAATACAATGTATAAGAAAATAATACCAGAAATTTTGAAAAAGTCAATATATTGTATGTAAGTTTCTGAAAACTTTCATCATTTGCGGTACATATTGGGGTGATCGGACAATATCAATCACCTTGACAGCGTTATTATTGCCGCGAATGGGGCGATTATGCGGCGTCTGAGATTTGTCATCAAATGCTCTGCCGCGGGACGTCGAACACGCGTGTTCAAACGTCGTCCCCTACAAAAAGAGGCTACCACATCATCAAAGTGATAGCCTCCGGTCATTCTGTTATTCCGCGTCCTCCAGCTCGGCGGTATCGTATACCAGCGGCATGTGATACTCGCGCTCGTAGATCTCTTTCCAAAGCTGATAGTTGCGGTCGAGCATATCCTTGACGCTCTCGCGGTAGGACAGATCGGGATTCGGATAGATCGGCTCGCCGATGTGGATGGTGTATTCCTGTACGAAGAAGCCGTCCTCACCCATGATGTCGGAATCCTGCATGGTGATGAAGCACGGCAGGACGGGTACGTTGTTGCGTACCGCAAAGCTGTAAGCGCCGTTCTTGAGGGGCTTGGGCTTACGATAGTTCCACCACATGGACTGCTCGGGATAGACAAGGATGAAGTCGCCCTTTTGCAGGAGCATATCCACGCCTTTCATGAACTTCTTCATGGTGCGCAGATTCGAGGAGAGGGGCAGGGTGTTGCAGTTGCGCATCAAAAAGCCGTAGAAGCCGGGGAACGAGGTATAGTTGCCCTCGCGGATGACGCGCCAGAAAGTGCGGTCGGGCTGCTGTGCCGCGTCGTATGCCAGCTGGATCGCAAAGCTGTCGAAGGCGTTGAAGTGGTTGCAGGTGATGATCGCACCGCTGTTCAAATTGCGGAAGTTCTCGATGCCCTTGATGTCCTTGATGATCAGCTTTTTGTCCGCGATCAGTGAATTGACATAGCGGCGTGCCGCGGCAAAGGCTACCTTGCTCTTCATCTTCTTGGTGATGCCGCGCTTGCCGTATTCGATCTCGTCGGGCATGAGGGTGCGTGAGGGCGGATCGTCCTCGACGTCGACGTCGAAGCGGCCTTCGCGCTCGAGCTGTGCGATCTTTTCGAGTATTTCAACTCTATCCTTGGCGCGGACGTAGCTGTCGAGCTGTTTTTGGTAGTTATCGTCACGATCGGTTTCAAATTTCGCCAATGCTAACAAGTTGTCCATGACCTCCGCATCATTTATTCTATCTTCATCGGTGAAGTTATCGAGCACCGACTTGATCTCGTCATACACCTCGGTCTCTTCGGCATAATGCCAGAAGATGTCGCCGCCGGTGCAGTCGGGATAGTGCCACGGTTTGCTGACCATGATATAGTGGATGATTTTTGCTTCTTCGATCGGATAGGGGAAGGAGCAGTACGCCTCGGTGTTCCAGCGCTGATCGAGCCACAGGATGTGATCCTTGCAGATCAGGTTGAGGTAATCCTCGTCCTGGGTGACGACGAACTGGTATTCCGCCAGACGGTCGGCAAAGCGCTTGAGGATCTCTTTTTCGCGGAAGAGCTTGGCGTTGATCAGCAGCAGTCCCGCGTTGAAGAAGTTATGGCGCGATACGCCGACGACCTTTTCGGCATAGGTGCCGTAATGATCGGTTTGCACCATCGCCTGCTCGTGACACGCGCCGATCCATTTGTCGCCCAGATCGGTGTTGTACAGTTCACTGATATCGCCCTGCACGACGGTGTCGCCGTCGATATAGATGACCTTGTCGTATTCGGGGAACATATCCGCGATGAACAGGCGGAAGTAGGTGGTATTGCTGTAATAATCTCGCACGGGCAGCGCGTCGGTGATGGCGTGCAGACGCTCGCTGACGTCGGTGAAGATGACGTCAAAATGCTCGCTGCCCTCAGCGAGCTTGGTCGCCTTTTTCTGCGTTTCTTCAGAGATACCCGCGTGCAGGATATAGATGCAGTAGTGGTAATCGGGTGAAGCGTTCACCATCATCGAGTGGATGGATACGACGGAATACTTGATAAAGCCTTCGTCACACGCGTAAAAGATCGGGATAGTTTTCTTGTTCATAGCTCTTACTCCGGTTTACTCTTCGTCATAATCGTGAGGTATTCGTTGAGGATGTCGTCAAATTCGTAGTAGCCGAAAACATTGTGGACCTTGTCGACCTGCCACTGCTTGATGTTTTCGGTGTGGGGGTAGGGGGTGTAGAACAGACGCTTGGAAAAATGTCTGACCACCGTGTGCGGGTGGAGGAATTTTTGGTCGTTGAAGCGCTGGGGCAACAGCTTTTTCTTTGTAGTCGCGTGGATCAGCGCTGTCTGGTCGGCAAAAAGGAATTTCTTTCGCCTTAATTCGCGGCGCGCCTTTTCAAATAAGCCGTTCTTGATGGATTCTTTCATGTTGAACAGCAAAACGCCGGCGTTGACATAGTTGGGATACAGGAGATATTTGCCGTAATGGTCGCGTGCCGCGGCGTATTCATAGCCCTCAAGGTCGATATCGTACAGCAGATGTACATCGCGCTGGAAGAGGATATCCGCATCGAGGTACAGCAGCTTGTCGTCCTTGGGGATGTTGTCGACCAGGTCGGCGAGCAGCCGCAGCAGGGTGTAGGGCGAGCAGTAGGCGCCCTCGTTGGGACAATAGGCGAATTCCTGCTCATACAGGGCGGTGACGTCGATGACCTTCAGGGTGTTTTCAGGATTATATTTTTGCACGGTCTTACGGAGCAGTTCGATGTGCTCCTCGGGGACGCCGGTATATTTGGGATTCAGTCGGGGCAGCTCCATGGTAAAGATCCGGAACGCAAAGGGTTCGTCGGATTTCGTGCGCTTCATCAGCGATAAGGCGCAGGTGAGAAATCCGTCGAAAACACCGTCGTTTCCGCAGAATAGTACGTTTACCATGATATACCTCCGTTGATTGATGATTGTTTCACGCTGACAAAAAGTCAGGGAATATAAGGAAGATGACAGCAGTTGTTCAGCCTTATTCAGTCTGCTGAACCGTGTCGTTCTCTTTTTCCTTTTTGATGTATCGGATGACCTCGACGTTGGAGAGCTCGGCGCGTCGGCACATCTGCTCATACACCTCGTCGCGCAGCTTTTTGCGGCGCTGCTTGAGGGGCAGCTCCATATCGGGGTAAAAAGGCCCGTCGATGTAGGTGGTCATGCGCGGTTTGCGCTTGTTGCCGCGCTTCTGGTAGGTGTTGACAAAGCAAAACACCGGCGTTCCGTCCTTGGCGGGATAGCCGAATGAGCCGTCGGGGAATGGTCGGATATGGGTGTAGTACGGCCAGATATGCGCCTCGGGATAGATCACGACGGCGTGGTGCTTTTCGATGCGGCCCGCGATGCAGTCCTGAAAGTTGCGATATGCCTCCCGCGTATCGGGCAGCGGGATCGCGCCCAGCGAGGGATTGATCCGTCCGAGATACGGCATCGATACGTTGTTGGCGTGCACGATGAAGGAGACCCGCTTGGGAAAGCAAAAGACGTTGGGCGTGAACGGATCTCCGATCGCCTGTGTATGGTTGCCGTACAGGTAGATTCCCTGCTTGCGAAAGGGCTTGAGCTTTTCGCGTCCGACCGATCGTTGATGCAGGCTGAGCTTGGCGTACAGGAACGCGATCGGCGTCGCGACGATGCGATACCAGAAAAAGCGGGTGAACGCGCGGACGGGTCCCTTGCGGTCATAGACATAGTCGCCGTCGATCTTCTTTGCTTCGATGACCGCCGTGGAGAATTCGTCGTTGAGTTCATCCTGATAGTATATCACCTTGCGGTTATCCACGGACAGCCTCCTTTATGCAAATTCCGTCGGCATGACGCTTCGTGATACGCCGGGTGGTTACGGCGTTTTTCGGGAATCATTATAGCAAAGTTGTGAAGCGTTGAAAAGTAACTGTCGCCCCAAAACTGTCTACAACTGAACGCGATGGTTCTACAAAGCTCTCAACAGCGGGTAGAACGGGCTCTACCGACAGTAGAACACACCGAAAAAACGCACTGTTCATGCGGCCTTTTCGCAAAAACAGCACTCTACCGACCGAATTCGGGGGATTTAGACCGAATCTGCCGCGCATGGCAGAAAAAACGACTCCGCGATGATCGGAGCCGTTGTATCAAAAAGCAATAAAATAACACGATCTATTGCAAAAAATCCATATCGCTGCGTCGTCGACAATCAGGCGTCAATCATAAAATTATTATAGCAATACAGAATAATAAAATCAATAGGAAAGTCCTATCCAAAACGGAAAAAGATGGAATTTTTAAGGGGTTTTTCGTTTATTCGGGATTGTCGTTGCGAGGCGCCCGGCAATCGTGTCAGACCCGCGGCGACCTCAACCGGGAAAAAGGTTCATCACATGAAACTCTCAGCATCACTTGCGGAAAGTTTCGCGCAGGGTAAGATTACTTTTTGTGACAGGGGTAGGGACAGTTTTCGCAGGAGCAGGAACAGCTTTTCCCTTTGCGCTTACGGATAACGATGCAAACGACCGCCGCAATCACTGCTGCCGCGATCGCGCAGAGGATCAGGATATCGGCAAAGTTCATGCTCACCCTCCCATCCCGCACAGCACACAGATCAGGTGGACGATCGTGGTGACGAGGTAGGCGACGACGCACTGCCAGACGACTACGCCGATCGCCCATTTGTGTCCGAGCTCACGCTTGACGGAGGCGATCGCCGCCACACAGGGGGTGTAGAGCAGGCTGAACACGAGGATGGAGATCGCGGTCACTGCCGTCATCGCCGAGCCGATACCGCCGGTATAGAGGATCTTGAGGGTGGAAACAACGCTTTCCTTCGCCATTACGCCGCTGATCAGCGAGGTGACGATGCGCCAGTCGCCCATGCCGAGCGGTGCGAATATCGGCGCGATCAGCCCCGCCAGCTGGGCGAGGATGCTGTCCTGTGAGTCGGTGACCATGTTGAACTGCAGATTGAAGTTTTGCAGGAACCAGACGATGATCGTAGAGATGAAGATGACGGTGAACGCGCGCTGGATAAAGTCCTTTGCCTTATCCCACAACAAGCGGATCACGTTTTTCGCGCCGGGCAGGCGATAGTTGGGCAGCTCCATGACGAACGGCACCGCCTCACCCTTGAAGATCGTTCTCTTATACAGCATCGCGATCAAAATACCGACGATAATGCCCAAGAGGTAGAGTCCGGTGAAGATCAGCCCTCGGTACTGAGTGAAAAAGACGCTTACAAAGAAGCCGTAGATCGGCAGCTTAGCCGAACAGCTCATAAAGGGGGTGAGCAGGATGGTCATTTTGCGGTCGCGCTCACTGGGCAGGGTACGCGTCGCCATGACGGACGGCACGGTACAGCCGAAGCCGATCAGCATGGGCACGATACTGCGCCCCGACAGACCGATCCTGCGGAGCAGTTTATCCATAAAGAACGCGACGCGCGCCAGATAGCCGCTGTCCTCCAGGATCGACAGGAACAAAAACAGCGTGATGATGATCGGCAAAAAGCTGAGCACACTGCCGATGCCCGTAAAGACGCCGTCGGTGATCAGCCCCGTGAGGATCGGGTTGACGTTGGCGCTTTCCATCGCGTTTTTTGTGATATCGGTCAGACTGGAGATCCCCGCCTCCAACAGGTTTTGCAGGTTGCCGCCGATCAGATCAAAGGTCAGCCAGAAGATCAGCCCCATGATCAGGATGAACATCGGGATGGCGGTGAACTTGCCCGTCAGGATGCGGTCGATCTTGACGCTGCGGCGATGCTCGCGGCTTTCGGCGGGCTTCGTCACGGTGCGGGAGCAGACCTTGTGGATGTAGGAAAAGCGCATATCCGCGATGGCGGCGTTGCGATCCAGCCCGCATTCCTTTTCCATCTGGGTGATGATGTGCTCGAGCATTTCCTTTTCGCCGTTGTCGAGGTTCAGCTTTTCGAGGATGAGTTCATCGCCGTCGACGACCTTGCTCGCCGCGAAGTGCAGGGGAATGTCGGCGTTTTTTGCCTTATCCTCGATCAGATGGCGCACCGCGTGCAGGCATCGGTGTACCGCGCCGCCTTTTTCATCGGCGGAGCAAAAGTCCTGCCGCATGGGTTTTTCCTGATAATGCGCGATGTGGATCGCGTGCGTGACCAGCTCGTCCACGCCTTGATTCTTGGCGGCGGAGATCGGCACGACTGGTACGCCGAGCAGGGATTCGAGCTGATTGATGTCCACGGAGCCGCCGTTGGCGGTCAGCTCGTCCATGATATTCAGCGCGACGACGACAGGGGTATCCATCTCGAGCAGCTGCATGGTCAGATAGAGGTTGCGCTCGATGTTGGTCGCGTCGACGATGTTGATGATCGCGCGGGGCTTTTCGTCCAGCACAAAGCTGCGCGAGACGATCTCTTCATTGGTATAGGGCGACATCGAATAGATGCCGGGCAGATCGGTGATGAGGGTATTTTTGTGACCCTTGATGACGCCGTCCTTGCGGTCGACGGTCACTCCGGGGAAGTTGCCGACGTGCTGATTAGAGCCTGTCAGCTGATTGAAGAGCGTGGTTTTGCCGCTGTTTTGGTTGCCGACCAAGGCGTAAGTCAGGGTGACGTCATCGGGCAGAGGATCGCCGCTGCCCTTGGGGTGGTACTTACCGCCCTCGCCAAATCCGGGATGATCGCTTTTCCTTTGCTTAGGATAGGATTTCGGTTCGGCTTGCCCGATCGGTTCGACCTCTATTTTTTCAGCGTCGGCAAGGCGCAGGGAAAGCTCATAGCCGTGGAGCGTGAGCTGCATGGGGTCGCCCATGGGGGCGAGCTTGACCAGCTTGACCTGTGTGCCGGGGATCACGCCCATATCCAGAAAATGCTGGCGCAGCCGTCCTTCGCCGCCTACCGCCGTGATGACGGCGGATTGTCCTGTTTTCAGTTCCTTTAATCGCATGAAGGATTCTCCTTTGTGTGTCTATAAAAATGATACCGAATGACTTGCCGTTTGTCAACAATATATGGCGATCGTCGGGCGTTTTTATTCCGATTGCGGGATCAATTCATCAAAAACGGTTGTGATCCCGCTTGACAAACGTTTAACATAGGTATAGAATAAATGCAGAAAACACCACAGGGGGGCTGACGCAAAGTCGGCTGAGAGTAGAGCTGAGGCGCTCTTGACCCTTATACCTGATACGGATAATGCCGTCGTAGGGAGCTGTCATCAAGTTGATCTGGCACCATGTGGAGGCGTGGTGCTTTTTTATTATCTATAGTCATTGCGAAGGGCGCAATGATTAAGGTTGAGATTGCCACGTCGGAACAAAGTTCCTCCTCGCAATGACAATCTGAAATGCGCCCTGTGGCAATCTCAACTTATATTAAGGAGGTATTTGTATGAACGCAAGTGTAGCGATCCAGACGCTGCCCGAGGCGCAGAACGATGAGGAGCTGATCCGCATCGTCGACGAGGTCATCGCGTATATCAAGAGCACGGGGCTCAAATGCTATGTCGGTCCCTTTGAGACCGCGATCGAGGGCGATTATGACGAGCTGATGGACATCGTCAAGGAATGTCAGCATATCGCCATCCGCGCGGGCGCGCCGTCTGTGCTGGCGTATATCAAGGTCGATTACCGACCGGAGGGGGATGTACTGACGATTGAGCGCAAAGTTACGAAGCACCATCAGTAAGGTCGCGCCGCGTGTCGGGATCTTTCTGCTGATACTGGCGATATGGTACTGCGTGTGCCGCTTTACGGGGATCCCTAAGTTCGTCCTGCCCTCACCGGGGGATGTGATCGGGGCGTTCAAGGAGGATTGGCAGCTGATGCTCAGTCACGCGCGTGTGACGCTGACCGAGACCATGATCGGTCTGTTTGTCGGCATCCTGATCGGTTTTTTGACGGCGGTGCTGATGGATCGGTTCGCGCTCGTTCGCAAGACGGTCTATCCGCTGATCGTCGTCAGCCAGACGATACCCACCGTCGCGATCGCGCCGATGCTCGTCATCTGGATGGGCTATCAGATGCTGCCGAAGATCGTGCTGATCGTGCTGGTCGTGTTCTTCCCGATCGCGATCAGCCTGCTGCAGGGTTTTTCCGAGGTGGACAAGGATACCGTCAACCTGATGCGCTCGATGGGCGCGAATCGGATGCAGATCTTTCGCTATGTCAAGCTGCCGAATTCGCTGGGACATTTCTTTTCCAGCTTGAAGATATCGGTATCATACGCGGTTGTCAGCGCGGTCGTATCGGAATGGATCGGAGGCACGGAGGGTCTGGGCTGTTACATGACCAGAGTCCGCAAGTCGTTTGCTTCCGACAAGATGTTCGCGGTGATCATCCTGATCTCCGTGATCAGCCTGATCCTGATCTGGTTGACAGAGTTGATCCAGCACGCGTGTATGCCGTGGGAAAAAACACATTACCATCACAGGAGGAGTAAAGAATGAAAAAACTGATTGCTGTTATTTTAGTATGTTTATTGGCGATGGCTGCCGTAACGGGCTGTGCCTCGCAGAAAACCGAAACCGATAAGTCGACTGCGGATTCCGCCGAAAAGACAAAGATCTCCTTTGTCCTCGACTGGACGCCCAACACCAACCATACGGGTCTGTATGTCGCAAAGGATAAGGGTTATTTTGAAGAGGCCGGTCTGGACGTAGAGATCGTTCAGCCGCCCGAGGACGGCGCAGAGATGCTGGTCGGTTCCGGCAAAGCGCAGTTCGGCGTATCGTTCCAGGATTATCTGCCCCCCGCGTTGGCAGGCGCAGACGCGATCCCGATCACGGCTGTCGCGGCGCTTATCCAACACAACACCTCCGGCATCATTTCCCTGAAAGGAAAGGGCATCGACAGCCCCAAGGGTCTGGAAGGCAAGAAGTACGCGACCTGGGATCTGCCGATCGAAAAGGCGACCTTGAAGAAGGTGGTCGAGGATGACGGCGGCGATTTCAGCAAGGTCGAGCTGATTCCCTCTACCGTGACCGATGAGGTGTCCGCGCTGCAGTCGGGCACCGTTGACGCGATCTGGGTCTATTACGGCTGGGCAGGTATCGCGACGGAGCAGGCGAATCTCGAAACCGATTTCTTCGCGTTCAAGGACGTCGATCCGGTATTTGATTATTATTCTCCCGTCGTTGTCGGCAATAACACCTGGATCGAGGAGCATCCCGACGAGACAAAGGCGTTCCTCTCCGCGTTGAAAAAGGGTTATGAATACGCGATCGACGATCCCGACGGCGCGGCGGATATCCTGCTGAAAAACGCGCCCGAGCTGAACGCCGAGCAGGTCAAGGCGAGCCAGAAGTATCTGTCTAAGGAATACATATCCGACGCAAAGCGCTGGGGCTTTATTGACGCCGCGCGCTGGAGCGCTTTCTTCAAATGGATCAACGATAACAAGCTGTCTGAGACCGAGGTTCCCGAGAACGGCGGCTTTACCAACGAATATCTTCCCGAGTAATGGCGGAGCTGGAAGTCAGAAATGTCACGTTCAGCTATGACGGCGTGAACAAGATCCTGAATAACGTGAACCTCAAGCTGAACGACAGTGAGCTGGTCTGTCTGCTCGGTGTGAGCGGCGGCGGTAAAACGACGCTGTTCAACATCATTGCGGGGCTTTTGGAGCCGCAGCAGGGACAAATACTGCTAAACGGCGAGGACATCACGGGGCAGAGCGGCAAGGTCAGCTATATGCTCCAAAAGGATATGCTCCTGCCGTACCGCACGGTCGAGGATAATGTGGCGCTGCCGCTGATCATCAAAGGCATGAAGAAGAAAGAGGCGCGTGAGAAGGTCGGCGGCTACTTTGAGGAGTTCGGCATCGAGGGAACGCAAAAGCGCTATCCCGTCGAGCTGTCGGGCGGCATGAAGCAGCGTGCCGCGCTGCTCAGGACTTATCTGTTCTCGGCGCAGGTCGCTCTGCTGGATGAGCCGTTCAGCGCCCTCGATACCCTCACCAAAAGCGAGATGCACCGCTGGTATCTGGACGTGATGGACAGGATCAGGCTCTCGACGCTGTTCATCACCCACGATGTGGACGAGGCGATCCTCTTGTCCGACCGCATCTATCTGTTGGACGGCGGCGGCGGTCTCACCGATGAGATCGTCATCACTGAGCCGAAACCGCGCCGCAAGGAGTTTGTTCTGTCGGAGGAATTCTTACAGTACAAGCGCGATATCATCGCAAAGATCTATGCGGGAAAAACGGACGCTTGAACGATTCTTTCACCAATCGTAAACACTCAATCGTCATTGCGAACCTCCGTCAGGAGGTGTGGCAATCTCCACCGAAAAACCACGGAAAGAAGGTCATGGGATGAACCGATGCTTTATCTTCGGCGCGCTGAAAGTGAGCCGTTTGCCGATCAAGCCTGAGTCCGGCGACTTCATCATCGCCGCTGATAAGGGCTATGATACGGCGCTGTCATTGGGGATCGATCCCGACCTCGCGGTGGGGGATTTTGATTCTCTCAACAGGATCCCCGATACGGAAAACGTCGTCACCCTGCCTGTACGCAAGGACATGACCGATGTGGGTTATGCCGTGGAAAAGGGCTTTGAGCGCGGATGCGCGGAGTTCATCATCTTCGGCGCTGTGGGCGGCGCGTTGGATCACACCTTTGCCAATGTCGCGATCGCGCACGATATCGCCCGCCGCGGTGCAAGGGTGCTGATGATCGGTGAGGAATACTCCTTCACGGTGCTGCGTGGATCCTCATTCACGTTTGAAGCGCGTGAGAGCGGCAGGATCTCGGTATTCGCCCTTGGCGGTACCGCACAGGGCGTTACGATCCGCGGACTGGATTATGAAGTTGCGGACTGTTCGATCGAATGTAGCGCTCATATCGGTGTAAGCAACGCCTTTGTCGGCAAAGAGGCGACGATCTCCGTTCGACAGGGCGATCTGTTGGTCGTATGGCAGACAGAATAATATAGGTTGAGATTGCCACAGCCCCGACACGCGTGTCAGGGCTTCGCAATGACAATGAAGAAGAAAAGCCCCGCTGTTTTTGACAGCGGGGTTGAGTTTATCTTTGGGCGGATTTTCGGAACATGACGATCATCCAGATATACATACAGGTTTTCGGGAGCATCAGCATACCGATCAGGGGGATCGCCTGTGCCCACAGCACGACGGGCAGATAGAACAGAAAGCTCAGTGTGACCGCCAGCCACATCCATTTCAGCGGCTTATCCTGCTTTGCGGAGCGCAGCCAGAGGATCACGGTCATCACGCCCATGATGACGAACGGGATGTTGCGCAGGATACCCCACAGCAGGGACGGCTCGGCGCTCGTCCAACCGTTTTGCGGAAAACAGCACAGCGCGATACGGCTGATCGCGCAGACCCAGAGGATGATGAGGATCGGCTTTTCGCCATCGATATGATAGCGTTCACTCCGCGCGTATTCCATCAGCAGATAAAATGCGGTCATCGTGACGGAGGTGACGAGCTTGCCGATACCGAGCGCGGCGGTGAAGTCGCCCTCGATCCAGTAGTTGAGGATACGCGGCACCAGATGAAACGCGTCGCCGCAGCCGAGGATCAGCGCCATCCAGCCGAACAGGCGGATGTCCTTTCTGCCGTTGGCGTATTTGAGCAGACGGATACCGCTGACGATGGCAAAAACCAGATAACAAACGTCAAAGATACTTTCCGGTAAAGCGGGCATCAGGCGCATGGGGATGCTCCTTTCTTTCATAGGCTGAGATTGCGGTTCGCCACAAGATCGATAAAACAATCCGATAATCGAACGAGAGCCCGATTATCGGAGAATATCAGCAACCGTCATGATCATTTGAGGGTAATGGAATTGAGCACTTCTTGGAACGCGGGGAGATTCGCGCTCGCGTTCACCTTGCGGGTGACATAATAAACGGAATAGAAGTGCTTTTTATATTTGAACGCGACCAGATCGCAGACCTGTACCAGTGCCGCGTCCTTGACCCTGTATTCAAAGCGGATGGCATATGCCTTTTTCTTGCCGATCTTCATTTTGTAATCGGTGATACGCTGGTAGTTGAGCAGATTGCGGTGGAGAAAGGACTCCACCTCGATCATATAGGATTCGGCGTCGGTGAAAAGATAATTAAAGCCCGCCTTTTTCCAGTTGACGGAAAGAATGATGTGCTTTTCGGCGTTATACACGCCCCAGCGGTCGGCGGGTGTGCGGAAATAGCGGATCAGCTCTTCTTCACCCATCAGGTCGAAGCCGTCGGGATAGGTCAGGTTGACCTCGTTGTTGATCTGGATACTGTTCATCTTCATCCTCCGTTCCCGTGTAATACGCGTATAGTTTAAACCATTATACATCATGGCGAATCGTTTGTCACGAAAAAAATGCAAAAATATCACGATTTTTGATCACAACGTATTTGTCATGGTTTTGTCATAGTATATATGTTATGATAAGAGTATAACAGAGAGAAGCGCTCTCTGATACGATAGATCATTTTGTAATCGGAAGAAAGGAGAGATGATGATGAACACGATACTGACAACACAAAATCTGACGAAGAAATACGGCGACAAAATTGCCGCCGGCAACATCAATATCCATATACGGGAGGGTGAGATCTACGGACTGATCGGCAGGAACGGCGCCGGCAAGACGACGATCATGCGGATGATCAGCGGGCTGTCCTCTCCGACGAGCGGCAGCTATGAGATCCACGGCGATCACAGCCGCGGGGTCGGCGTACTGATCGAAAGCCCCGGCGTATACAACAATCGCTCGGCGTTTGATAACCTGAGGATCAAATGTATCGCGATGGGCTGTTACTCCAAGGAATATGTCGACGGTCTGCTGAAAACGGTGGGGCTTGAGGATACCGGAAAGAAGAAGGTAGGCTCCTTCTCATTGGGAATGCGCCAACGTCTGGGCATCGCCCTCGCGCTGGCGGGAGATCCGAAGCTCATTGTCCTCGACGAGCCGATCAACGGTCTTGACCCGCAGGGTATCGCCGAGGTCAGAGAAACGCTCGAAAAGCTCCGGGATGAAAAAGGGATCACCGTGATGGTGTCCAGCCATATCCTCGAGGAGCTCGGCAAGGTAGCTGATTCGTTCGGGATCATCAACAACGGCGAGCTGATCCAGGAATTCACGAGTGAAGAGCTGGAACGCCGCTGCGGACAGTATATCACCGTCAACACCGACGATAACGAGAAGGCAATGGAGATCATCCGCTCGCTCGGGATCGAAAACGCGGTGCTCAGCGGTAACAAAATACGGATCGACGAGCATCTGGATCAGACCGCGGCGATCAATAAAGCGCTGGTAACGGCGGGCTTAGCGGTCGACGAGATCCATACTACCAATATTTCGCTGGAGGATTACTACCTCAGTCTGACGGGAGGGAAGCATGATGACTAATTTGTTAAAAATGGAATGGTATAAGCTCAGAACATCCAGGCTGTTTATCGTTTTATTGATCGTGACCTTTGTACTCAACGCATTGCTTCTCGCGGCACTGCCGCTTGCCTCCTCGGCTTTGGGACAGGAGATGATCGCGACAAACCTCTCCGCTATCCTCGCTTCTCCCTTTGCGCTGGGACTGCTGATGATACCGATCTTTATCTCGGCGGTATCGTTTATGTACTTAGATTTTTCGGGAGGCTACATCAAGAATATCGCGGGGCAGCTGCCCGATCGGGGCAGTATCGTATTCGCGAAATTCATCATGATCGGTATCCATAACCTGATGTTCTTCCTCGTTGCCGCGCTGTCCGCTGTCCTCGCGTCAGCCGCGACAAGCGGACTCGTCATGGATGAAGCGATAGGGGGCGGTGTGCTGACGCTGCTGCTCAAATGGCTGTTATCCCTGTCCATTTGTACGATCCTGATGTTCTTCGCAGTCGGACTGAGAAACAAGACCCTCGCGATCATCATGGCGGTGGTCTTCTCGACAGGTGCGCTGTCACTGCTTTATCTGGGTATCAATTCGGGTATCTCGGCACTCTTCAAGGTCGAGAACGTCAGCGTCGGCGACTATCTGCCCGATTCCTTGATGGGCTCCGTGAACGCGATCACCGGCGATCTGGTGCTCAATGCGATCATCGTAGCCGTAGCATTCATCGCGCTTTTCCTGAGTCTGACATATATCATGTTCAAAAAGCGAGACGTCAAGTAAAGAAATATCAAATCACCGAATCAACAAAAGCCTTTTCTTCATCGTTGAGAAAAGGCTTATTTTATTGCGGATTTTTGCAAATTAGGGAATGACAACGCTGATTTTTTGTGTTATAATAAATCAGATTGAGCTGTAAACGGTGACAAGCGGCAGTTCCGCATACAGCTTTGGGAGTTTTGAGGTGACAAAAAAAGATGAAAGAAAAAATAAAAAAAGTAAAAAAGAAGAGGGACAAAAGATTTTTGATCCTGAATATCATCATCATCGCCGTGATCGTTTTTGCGTTCGCGTATGTCTGGACGGTCGGCGATGATTATACCCTGCACACGAACTTTTATCCGGAGGACGGAACCACCAAAAATGTTGTGGTCGACGTCAAGGATGACGACGTCGTGGAATTTGTCAACGTGCGAACCGAAAAGGGTGAGCTCGTGGCGGATTTTCGATCGGATAACCGCGGTAAGACGGATGTGCTGATCAGCTACAGCATCGGCGATACGAAGATGGAGCCGATGGTGTTCAATCTGGAGGTCAACGAGTTCGACACGATCATCGACCATACCATGGGCTCGGTCCGTTTTAACGGCGATAAGGTTGTGATCATCTCGATCATTGTCCTGTTGGCGTTGGCGGAGATCATGATGCTCTGGATGTACATCGATTACCGCAAACACGGCAACTTCTCTTATTCGATGATAGCCTGCGGAGGCTTGAGTATCTTCAACGCGATCCTGCTGGCGTATGTTATCTATTACCTCATCAACTGGCCGACGCTTTCGATCGGCGACTTCCTGATGCTGGTCACGGGCGCGGGCACGATCATGCTGGTCATCCTGTTCCCGCTGATGCTGCTGCTCTCGATCCTTTTGGCGATCAGCAATATTTGGCTGATGAAGCACGAGGGGTATCGCCCCGTCAACGCGCTGGGTATCTTCTTCGCGGTCATTTGGGCATTAGGCACACTGTGGACGTTAGGGTTCTACTTCATCCCGTATGACAGCTTCAGCAGCGGAGGGGACAATTATAAGATATATAATCTGATCCTGATGGTACTGGTTTACATTATCGGCTATCTGGAGTGTATGTTCCTCTCCACGGTCATGTGCTCGTTCCTCGCGACCAAGTACAAGGTGCCGATGGATCGTGACTTTATCATCATCCTCGGCTGTGCGATCCGCGGCGACGGTTCGCTTACCCCGCTGCTCAAGGATCGTGTCGATAGTGCAGTTGCCTTTGAGAAAAAGCAGTATCGCACCAACGGCAAGCATGCTGTCTTTGTCCCCTCGGGCGGACAGGGCGCCGACGAGGTGATCTCCGAGGGTGAAGCGATGGAGAATTATCTCAAGAGCATCGGTATCCCCGAAGAGCGCATCGCGCGTGAGGACAAGAGCACAAGCACCCTGGAGAATATGAGATTCTCCAAAGAGGTCATCGACGGCTTGTCCGACAGTGAGGATAAGAAGATCGCGTTCGCGACCTCGAGCTATCATGTGTTCCGCGGCTACATCATGGCGAAGAAAAGCGAGATGGAAGACGCCAAAGGTATTTCTGCAAAGACAAAGCCCTATTTCTTCCCGAACGCTTTTCTCAGAGAATTTGTCGGTCTGTTGTTCGACAAAAAGTGGAGTCATATCGTGTTTGTTCTTGCGATCGTAGCGTTCTTTGGTACCTTAGCTTATCTGATTTTTTAATCAATGATTTTGATTAAGTAAAAATAGATTGATGAAAGGAGAATATCAATGGAAGAAAAGAAAAAGAATCCGACTCTCCCGTGGAAAGTCGTTTCGGGCATTTTGGTCGTCGCGTTGATCGTGATGTCCGTGCTGTATTTCTCCGGTGCGGGTAAGAACAACAATGCGCAGCCCTCAGCCGAGCCGACAACTGTAAGCGAGTCATCTGCGGGTGATTCACAGAACGCGCTGTCGCTGTGGACGGAATCCGCGCCGTTGAAATCGGAGCTGACGAGCTATATGAAGACGATCACCGACGAGAATTCAAAGGACTTTATCCCCGTCGAGAACCGTATCGCGGTATTTGACATGGACGGTACGCTTTGCTGTGAGACCGATCCCGGCTACTTTGACCACAAGCTGTTGTATCACCGCGTCATGGAGGACGAGAACTATAAGGATAAGGCGTCTGAGGAAGAGAAGGCGACCGCCGCGATCGTCAAGGAATACTTTGACACCGGCGAGTATCCCAAGGGTCTGGACGTCAAGCACGGCACTGCCGTCGCTACATCCTTCAAGGGCATGACGCCCGAGGAGTTTGACGCGTATGTCAAGGATTATAAGAACACCCCGATGAACAGCTATACCAATATGACGAACGGTCAGGCGTTCTACAAGCCGATGCTGCAGGTCGTCGACTACTTACAGGCGAACGACTTTACCGTTTATGTCATCAGCGGTACCGACCGACTGATCACACGCGGTCTGTGCGACGGTGTGATCGACATTCCGAAGAGTCAGATGATCGGCTCCGACGAGAGCTTTGTCGCTACTAATCAGGGCGACAAGGACGGACTGGAGTACACCTTCTCTCATGATGACAAGGTCATCACCGGCGGTGAGTTCATCATCAAGAACCTCAAGATGAACAAGGTCAGCGTCATCGAGAGAGAGATCGGCGAGCAGCCCGTGCTGTGCTTCGGCAACAGCTCCGGCGACGCGGCGATGGCGAACTACACCATCACCAACAATAAGTATAAGAGCGGCGCGTATCTGCTCTGCTGTGACGATCTCGAGCGTGAGAACGGCAACATCGAAAAGGCGGATAAAATGCGCGCGAGCTGTGAGGAAAACGGCTGGACGGCGGTTTCCATGAAGGACGACTGGACGACCATCTACGGCGACGGCGTGACCTACAGTAAAAGTAAATAAGTTTGATAAAACAAAAGGGTTGGCGTTTTGCCAACCTTTTTTTCAATATCAAATCCCGTTATGTCGGTCGACCATCTCCCGCAGCTTTTGCAGCAGCTCGTCGGCCGAAAGTCCCGCTTTCTCGCTCAGGTCGGCGAGGGTGGCGTTTTTGATCATCATCTTTCCGATCGGCGTGTTCACGATCTTAAAGCGGCTGTCGAGCTTGATCAGCTCCTCGGGCAGCCACGGATACTCCGCGAGGATATCGGTCAATTTGGTTTGGTTGTTATAGTTCATGTTCTTCATCCTTTATTATGAATAGTCATTGCGAAGGGCGCATAGGTTAAGGTGGAGATTGCCACGTCGGAATGAAGTTCCTCCTCGCAATGACGATCTGAAATGCGCCCTGTGGCAATCTCAACTGAATTATTTGATGCCGCGCAGGTTGATTTCATCGATAGTCGCGGGTGTGATCCCGCGCTTTAAGAGGTTTTGCTCACATTCGCGGTAGATCTCGTCATTCAACAATACCTCCGGCGTATGCGCGTCATAGCCGATGACCGCCTTGCTGCCTGTCTGAGCGACGATATCCCAGAAGGTCGGATTCGGGTAACAGCGCTTGTTGAAATAGCCGAGGATGTTGTACTCCAGCGGGATGTCATGCGCCCCCGCAAAGCGGCACAGGTCGGTCATCTGCTCGATGTAAAAATCGGGATCGCCCTCGTACCAAACGGTGTCGGGATGCGCCAGATAGGTGAACGCGCCTGTCGACAAGCCCTCCTTGACCTGCGCGACGTACTGCGCGAGGTAATCTTCCTTTTTGCCTTTACCGGCGACATAGTACGAGCCTTCGTCGTATTCGTTTCCGACAAAATGCTGACCCA
This sequence comes from uncultured Ruminococcus sp., assembly GCA_902764715.1. Taxonomy (GTDB): domain Bacteria; phylum Bacillota; class Clostridia; order Oscillospirales; family Acutalibacteraceae; genus Ruminococcoides. The sequence goes on from CACWXE010000001.1 coordinate 29,865, forward strand.
TGATCATGTAGTCGAGGTGCAGGGGGCGGACAAAGTCGATCAGCTTATCAAAGGTCTCGGGGTAATATTCCGTTTCAAATCCGAGGAGGATACGGATGTCGGAGGCGTATTCCTTTTGCAGGGCGCGGATGCTCTCGGCGTATTCCTGCGCCTGTTCGGGGAACATGCGGAAATGGCTGTAATAGTCATCGACAGGGAAGAACTGGGGGCAGTGATCGGCGAAGCCGAGTGTTTTGAGTCCTGCTTTGATCGCCGCCTCGACATACTCTCTGTCCTCGCCCACGGCGTGATGACAGCGTGTGGTGTGCGTATGCAGATTGTAATCCGCCATGTTGAGCCCCCTTCCGTTTTAAGTTGACATTATCATAGCAAAAACAAGAAGGTTTGTCCAGAGGATATTACGCTTGTTGTTGATGCAACGCAGTATGATTGAGATACTCGCTTCGCTCAAACAATTTAATACAATCCCTCAGTCCTCTTTCGAGGACAGCCTCCTCGCCGGAAGCGGCTTCTTCTGCGAAGACAGCCGACCCTTTTGTCCGCGTTGCGGACATTTCCCCTAACAGGGGAATCTCCCCTTGTCCTTCAGACATTCCCCCAACGGGGGTACCTTTACCAAAAGGTGCCTAAAAACGGCATCTCATATTTTTGATCTTTTTTTCTAAAAAAAGAGACTCCCGAAAAGGGAGCCTCCTAAGGGGATGTATCATGAAAAGATGATCAGTTATCGGGTTTTGCGGGAGGAGTATCGCTGTCGGATCCGCTGTTGCCGGGCTTGTCGGGAGGGGTACTGCCGCCGCCGTGACCGCTGCCGGTCGATACGACCGCGATCGCTTCGCCGGTGGATGCGGTGCCCGCGGTGTAGGCGTCGCCGTCGACATAGAGGGTATGACCGTTCAGGTCGATGCTGTCCGCGTCACAGGTCAGCGAGGTGATATAGCTGTCGGATGTGAGCGTCCATTTGGCGCCGCCGCTGAGATCGACATAGACTTCGCCTGCCTGACCGGAGCTGTTGATCGCGCCGGTGAATACGGAGTTGTCGGAGAGATAGAGGTTGAGATGGGACACATCATCCACCACCATGTCGCCGTTGATGGTCTGCTGTTTGGCGTTCAATGTGACCTGACCACCGTTTTTGCCTTCACTGCCCCAGCCGGCTGCCGCCGCTCTGAGGAATACGCCTTCCGTATCGTTATTGGTGATGGTCGCGCCTGACAGGATGATGTCGGTCGCGGTGTTGTTGACGAAGAAAATATCGCCGTTCTCATTGGTGAGCGTACCGCCGTTCATAATGAAGGACGAGGTACCCTCCGCCGCGTCGCCGGACATGCTCTGATAGATCATGACCGCTTGATACCAGCTCGATTTGTTGCTGTTCTTCTTGTTGTTGTCGGCGTTGAGGTTGACGTTATTCAGTGTGACGCTGTTCTTGCCTTCGACCACTACGCCCTGTGAGGCGGTGGACGCCATCTCGGCATCGGATACCGTGATGTCGGCGGTGGAGTAGATGACCGGTGAGCCGGTGCCCGAGGTGGTATAATAGCCGCCGCTTACGTTGACGGTACCGCCGCCGCGGTCGGATCGGATCGCCGCCGAGGAGTTGCCCGAGGTGTTGATGGTGAGGTCGGAGGCGTTCATCGTGCCGCCGCCGGTCGTCATCAGACCGCCGGAGCAGTTGCCTGCTGTCTCGATGTACGAATCCCTGATGTTGACGGTCGTGCCCTCGCCGTAACTGAATACGCCGTTCGCGTGCTTGCCGTCGGATTTGACAACGATATCGCTGAGGTTGAGTGTGCCGCCGTTAGTGGCAAAGATCGTGGCGTTGTCGCCGTAGAAGTCGGCTTTGTCGCTCTCACTGCTGTCGCCGCTCTTGATGACCTTGACGTTTTGGTAGTTTGCCGATTCTCCGTCGGCTGTGATCGCGTGCTCGCCGTCGGCGGTATTCTCGATGGTTTGGGTGGTGGTGACGTCCGCTTCCGTCAGCTTTTTGGCGGATGTTCCCGATTGATCCGGCGTGCTTGCCGCGGTGGAGTGGACGGCTTCATCGATAGTAGCGACAGCCACCTGTGTCGCCTCGGTACTGCCCTTTTGATTGCCACATGCCGCGAGCGGTAACGCCATGAGCGCCGCCAGGATGATCGCGGTGCTTTTCTTCGATAAAAATTTCATAGGATGACCCCCTTGATCTTGGATTGTGGTATTATCATAACAGATGATATTGAAGATCATTTGAACGCTGTGTGATGTTTATGTGAAAAATTACGTTGAAACAAAAAAGTGCCCGCAGAATAGGGCAATGTCATTAAGTTAAGGAAAAGGTATCTCGCTGACGCTCGTTCGATTGATACAATTCCTCAGTCAGCTTGCGCTGACAGCTCCTTTTACCAAAAGGAGCCTTCCTTAACTTAATGATATTTTCATATTAGGGGGTCGTGTCGGATCAGATCGATCTTCTCCTGTCGGGTCAGCTGCTTAATCCGATACTCGCGGCTCATTGCCTCCTGCTTGGTCGCGAACTGCTCAGTGTAGACGATCTCGACAGGTCGGCGCGGCGCTGTGTATTTCGACGCCGTGCCCGCGTTATGGGCGGCAAGGCGCTTTGCAAGATCGTTGGTCCATCCGCAGTAAAAGGTGCCGTCAGCGCATTTCAGGATATAGGTGTAGTTGGTTTTATCGATTTGTTTCGTCATCATTTCTCCGTCACAATCATTTAATATTCCATATGATACACGAAAAACGTCGATTTGTCCAATCGGCAGATCATGTGTAAATCGGTACTTGACAAAAAAGAAAACGGCTGATATAATTGAATGAGTAAGGCAAGGCTAACCACCAAGCCTTGTTATTATCCTTTATGGTTAGCTTTAGCTAATCAAGTTAGCAAAACTTAACCAAATGCAAAAAAAAGGAGATCGCTATGCCGCTCACCTTAGCCGTTATCGGCGAAGAACTCATCATCAAAAGAATCGGCGGAAACGCGGAGGTCAGAACCCATCTGCAAAACCTGGGCTTTGTATCCGGTACCGTTGTAACGGTTGTCAGCTCTATGGGCGGCAACCTGATCGTGAATGTCAAAAACACACGTATCGCCATCAGCAAAGAGATGGCGCAGAAGATCATGGTATAAATATAGTCATTGCGAACCCCGGGCATGAGGTCGGGGTGTGGCAATCTCAACCGAGTATTATGTTGATGATTGTCCGTGATGACAGAATATAAAGGAGGAAGAGTATGAAAACACTGAAAGAGGTCGCGATCGGCGACACCTGCAAGGTCAAAAAGCTCCACGGTGAAGGCGCGGTCAAGCGCCGTATCATGGATATGGGCATCACCAAGGGCGTCGAGATCAAGGTGCAGAAGGTCGCTCCCTTGGGCGATCCGATGGAAGTCACCGTGCGCGGCTATCAGCTGTCGATCCGCAAGGCGGACGCCGAGATGGTCGAGGTAGAATGACACGCGCAGGGCGCGTGCGTCCGATATTTGACTGATATCAACGCAGATTGAATCCAAAACACTATATTTTTATCCAATAGTTAGCAAAAACTAACCAAGAAATGAGGTATCATATGAACATCAAGATAGCCTTGGCGGGTAACCCGAACAGCGGTAAGACCACCCTGTTCAATGCCCTGACAGGCGCGAATCAGTTCGTCGGCAACTGGCCCGGCGTAACGGTGGAGAAAAAGGAAGGTAAGCTCAAAAAGCACAGCGACGTGACCATCACCGACCTGCCCGGTATCTACTCGCTCTCACCCTACACGATGGAAGAGGTCGTAGCGCGTAACTATCTGATCGATGAACGTCCCGACGCGATACTGAACATCGTTGACGGCACCAACTTAGAGCGCAACCTGTATCTGACCACCCAGCTCTGCGAGCTCGGGATCCCTGTCGTCATCGCCGTCAATATGATGGACGTTGTCGAAAAAACAGGCGTTCGGATCAACTCGGAGGAGCTCAGTCGTCAGCTGGGCTGCAAGGTCGTTTCGATTTCTGCCTTAAAAGGCAAGGGCGTGATGGACGCCGCCGAAGAAGCGATCAAGGCGGCGGAAGAGAAGAAGCCCGTACCGAAGCATCCGTTTGACGGTTCGGTGGAGCACGCGATCGCGCATATCGAAGAAGCCTGCGTCCATGATATGCCCGAGGAGGAGCAGAGATGGTACGCGGTCAAGATCTTTGAGCGCGATGATAAGGTCGTGGAAAAGCTCAACCTGAGCAAAGAGACCCTCGATCATATCGAAAAGGATATCAAGGCTGTTGAGGAAGAATATGACGATGACACGGAGTCGATCATCACCAACGAGCGCTATGTCTATATCGGCAAGATCATCAACAGCGTATATAAGAATAAGCAAAAGGGTCAGCTCTCGACCTCCGACAAGATCGATAAGGTCGTGACCAACCGCTGGCTGGGTCTGCCGATCTTCATGGTCGTCATGTTCCTCGTGTACTACATCTCGATGGTAACGGTCGGAACCGCCGCGACTGACTGGATGAACGACGGCGTGTTCGGCGACGGTTTCCATCTGTTCGGTATCGGCACCGCGCAGTATGAGGAGCACGCTGACGCGATCGGTAAGCTGACCGGCGCTGCCGAATCGGCAGGCAATGAAGATCTGCTCGCGGCGCTGGACTTTGAATCGGAAAAATATGACGCCGATAAGGCGGTGACCTCCGTCAAAAGCTTTGCCGCAAGCGTCAAGGACAGTGATGAATTCACCTTCGAGGTCGAAGATGAGGAGACCCTCGAGGTCAAGAATGAGACCATCACCGGCAAGGACGTCAAAGACGCGGCGGAAATTTTCGTCAAAAACGAAGGCAAGCCCGACGACCCCGCTGAGTTCGGCGTATGGGTACCCGGTATCCCGGTCATCGTCGGCAACTGGCTGGAAGCCGCCAACGCTCCCGAATGGCTGTCGAGCCTGATCCTTGACGGTATCATCGCCGGCGTGGGCGCGGTACTCGGCTTTGTACCGCAGATGCTCGTATTGTTCCTGCTGCTCGCGTTCCTCGGATCCTGCGGCTACATGGCGCGTATCGCCTTTGTCCTCGACCGTATCTTCCGCCGCTTCGGTCTGTCAGGTAAATCTTTCATTCCGATCCTGATCGGTACGGGCTGCGGTATCCCCGGCATCATGGCGTCGCGTACTATCGAGAATGAGCGTGACCGCCGCATGACCATCATGACGACCACGTTCATCCCCTGCGGCGCGAAGGTGCCCTTCATCGCGATGATCGCAGGCGCAATCTTCGGCGGCTCTCCGTGGGTCGCGACAAGCGCGTATTTCATCGGCATGGCGGCGATCATCATCTCCGGTATCATGCTCAAAAAGACCAAGCCCTTTGCGGGCGAACCCGCTCCGTTCGTCATGGAGCTGCCCGCTTACCACTGGCCGACGCTCGGCAACGTGCTCCGTTCCATGTGGGAGCGCGGCTGGTCGTTCATCAAAAAGGCGGGTACCATCATCCTGCTCTCCACCATCGTTCTGTGGTTCCTGAGCCGCTTCGGATGGGTCGACGGCGCCTTTACCATGCTGGGTGAAGAGGAGATCGGCAACAGCATCCTTGCTGTGATCGGCAACGGCATCGCATGGATCTTCGCACCGCTCGGCTGGGGCAACTGGCAGGCGGCTGTCGCCTCCATTACCGGTCTGATCGCCAAGGAGAACATCGTCGGTACGATGGGTGTGCTCTACGGCGGCGGAGAAATGTCCACATGGGCAGCGCTCGCAAGCGTATTCACCGGTGTGACCGGTTTCTCGTTCCTCGTATTCAACCTGCTGTGCGCGCCGTGCTTTGCGGCGATGGGCGCTATCAGGCGTGAGATGAACTCCGGCAAGTGGACGGCGTTCGCGATCGCGTATCAGTGCGGCTTCGCGTATGTGATCGCGCTGTGCATCAACCAGATCGGCGGCGCATTCACCGGCAATTTGAATGTCATCGGTTTGATCGTCGCGATCCTGCTGATCGCCTTCATGCTCTACATGCTCTTCAGACCGTATAAGGAAGCCGATAAGCTGACCAAGGATGTGAAAATCAAGTAGGATCGGGTCATTGCGAACCGCCGCATGGCGGTGTGGCAATCCCCTTCCTGTTCCGACCTGTCGGAATGACATCACATAAATAAAGGAGTTGAATGTATGTTTACATGGATATCGAATAACATCGGCACGATCATTATCTGTGCGGTGCTGATCGCGATCGTCACGGCGATCATCGTCAGCATGATCAAAAAGAAAAAGCAGGGTAAGTCGGTGGTATGCAGCTGCGGCAACTGCAAGCACTGCGCGATGTCCGGCTCCTGTCATAAGATGGCTGTTTACAGCGAAGGCGATTTCAGTTTCCGTACCCTACGGAATAATTGATTTGCTCCGCATTTGAACGACATATTTCGGATAGGTTTCGGGATGTCGCAAGCGTCATCCCCTACAGAATAATGAATTTGACGTTTTCGATAATGGATATATCCGCCGTTCTGCGGGTCGTCGAGGGCGCCGACCCCTACAGGAAAGACCTGCTTCGCTTGAAAAAGAATGGAAAAATATTGAAATAAGGAATAAATTCCCCTTGACAAACTCATTTATCTTTGATACAATATAGTTGCACAAGAGATAAAGGAGTGTAACAGAAATGGAAATGAGCTATAAAGAAGAAATGAAGCTCGAAAATCAGCTTTGTTTTCCGCTGTACGCGGCGGCGCGGAGTGTGACCGCTCTGTACACGCCGTACCTCAAGCCGTTGGGTCTGACCTATACCCAGTACATCGTCTTTCTGGTGCTGTGGGAAAAGGACGGCATCCCCGTGGGCGAGCTCGGCAAGCGGCTGATGCTCGACAGCGGCACGCTCTCACCGCTTCTCAAAAAGATGCGGCAGGCGGGCTATATCGAAAAGCGCCAGAGCGCGGAGGATGAGCGATCCTTTCTGATCACCCTGACCGACAAGGGCAGAGCGCTGCAGGAGCAGGCGAAGGAGATCCCGCGCAATGTCGGCGGCTGTATCGCGCTCAGTCACGAAAAAGCCGCTCAGCTATATCAACTGCTGTATGAGCTTCTGGAACACACAAACAGTAACTAACCGAAAGGAGAATGACAAATGAAAACAGTATATGATTTTACGGTAAAAGACAGAAAAGGTAACGACGTGAACCTGTCCGATTATAAGGGTAAGCTGCTGTTGATCGTCAACACGGCGACCGGCTGCGGATTCACCCCCCATTATGAGCCGCTCGAAGCGATGTACCGCGATCTGCGCGACAAGGATTTTGAGATCCTCGACTTCCCGTGCAACCAGTTCGCGAACCAGGCGCCCGGAGATGAGGAGGAGATCCACAACTTCTGCACGCTGAAATTCGGTGCTGATTTCCCGCAGTTCAAGAAGATCGACGTCAACGGCGACAATGCCGATCCGCTGTTCGCGTTCCTCGCGACAGAAAAGCCGGTTGAGGGCTTCGGCAAGGGTCTCAAGAACAAGGCGCTGAACAAGTTCGCCGATATGAACAACAAGGCGTTCGGCGACAAGGCATATATCAAATGGAACTTCACCAAGTTCCTCGTTGACCGTGAGGGTAACGTCATCGCTCGTTTTGAGCCGACCGTCGACATGAAAGACGTCAGAAAAGCGGTCGAAGAAGCGCTCTGAGGTGTCATATGAAAGTTGCAGTCAGATATTATACCAAAACAGGCAACACCGAAAAACTGGCGAAAGCGGTTGCCGACGCGGTAGGTGTTAAGGAACTGCCGATCAGCGAACCCATCGACGAGCCGGTCGACATCCTTTTTCTCGGCAACTCCTACTATGCGTTCAGCATCGACCCCGAGGTGAGGGATTATATCCGCAGGCTTGACAGCACTAAGGTGAAGCGCATCGTCAATTTCGGCTCCGCCGCTATGCTCAACTCCACATGGAAAAAGGTGAAAGCCGAGGCGGACAAAGTCGGCATCAAAATGGATGACCGTGAATTCCACTGCAAGGGTGAGTTCAAGGGACTGCATAAGGGCAGACCCAATGAGGACGACCTGAAGAAAGCCGCTTCCTTCTCGAGGAAGATCGTCAAGGCATAAACATCTTCTTCAATATCCCTCATCACGGAAAAATGTGGGATAGTCAAAAGTAAATATTGAAAAAGAGCATAGGAAGCTCCAAAATTGTAGTTGCCGAGACAACAATAAGGGAG
>CACWXE010000002.1 GCA_902764715.1 uncultured Ruminococcus sp.
TCAATTCAGCGCTTAACTCCGTTCGACTTGCATGTGTTAAGCACGCCGCCAGCGTTCGTCCTGAGCCAGGATCAAACTCTCTAAAAATGGTATCTTAATCCTTGCGGAATTAAAATCATTCTCAGAGCTAATCTGCTCAAAATTTCGCTTTCGCGTTTTGAAAAATCTGTTTTCCAGATTACCTTAGATGTAATTACATCTGTAATTTCTTGAGTACTCTCTGTGTCTCCACAGATGCTCTCAAAGTAATTACGGGTTGTCTTCTTCGTTGTTTAATTTTCAAGGTCCTTTGTCACAAATCACGAAAATGAACTCTTTTCGTTGTGAAAAACAACGATTTTTGAGGTCGCTTTCTTGATTAGCGAACATTAAGATTATACTGCGTATAAACACAAAAGTCAAGCATTTTTTTCAAAAAATTCAAAAAGTTTTCAAATCCCAATTTCTGGGTACTTTTTCGACTGTCTATCACAATATATTGTTGGTCATTTTGCACATCAACGCAATAAAGTCCCATAAATCGACGCTATTATTTTGGATGTGAGAAAGTGCGCCTATACTATTTATATAGATAAACTCACCCTCCTTTGACAGAAGGGTGAGCGATATACATATATAATAGGTTGAGGTAAATCGCCGACAGCTCACAATCTCCTTTATGCCGAAGCGGTCATCGAATGGAGAAAGTCCTCCATCAGCTGTTGGTCTTGGGCGAAGTTCTCTGCTCGTCCGATGATCTGGACGGCGTAATAGCGCTTACCGTATTGAAAAACATACAGATCGCTTTGCTGGATGATGTCGGTATCGGTCACCTTGTACGCGAATCGGATCCCGACCGCGGGCAGACCCATGATCTCACGGTTGAGGCGTTCCAGCAGACAGTATTGCTGTAAACTAAGCTCGAGCCGCATCTCAGCGCCGCGGAGCACCGAGCGTTCCGTCGTCAGAAGCCCGAACAAAATCGGTCTTACCCAGCACACGTTCCATATCACGTGCCGATCCTTGTCGTAAATACCGCAGCGGTGCGCGTCGGATCGAAAGAACTTTTTCAGCTCGACGGGGGTCATCTCATGAAAGCCGTCGGGATAGGCTGCCGAAAATGTGTGATTGACGGAAAGAACATTCTTATTCATTGTGATACCTCCTGTTCCGCTATTATTGACTGTATCTGCAGTATAGCAGAGCAACAGTCACAACATCGTGACAAACAGGCGGAAAGGGTTTGTATCTTTTTTCGGTTGAGATTGTGAGGAGTTGTCCAAATCTATGATTTGGTTAACAACTCCCATGCTCGTCGTCACTCGCTGAACTCGGTAGGCATATCCGGTTGGTATGCCTTGACCTCGTATCGCGGCTCCTCCTCTCCCCATAATCCGGGGAATTATGGGGTCCCCAATACCATAACCATTAGTTCGCTCCTCGCAATGACTATTCTATCAATTACAGGCAAGCCGCGCCGATGATACCCGCGTCGTTGCCCAAGCTCGCGATGCAAACCTTTGTCTGCTTATCGTTATACTTGGTGAAGCGCTCCTTCTCAATAATAGTGCGCAGCGGACCTAAGAGGTTCTCACCCTGACCGGCGATACCGCCGCCGATGCAGAGGACATCAGGCTGGAAGATGTTGATGATATTGATCAGACCGGTCGCCAGATATCCGATATACTGATTGACTACCTCCGCGCCGGTGTTGTCGCCTGCCTGCTGCGCGTCAAAGGCGGTCTTGCCGTTGACGTTGTCGATATCGTCGTCCGCGAGGTGGAGCATATAGGAGAACTCCGCCTTTTCGTTGCGGATCGCTTCCTTGGTCATATTGATCAGCGCGGTAGCAGAAGCATATGCCTCCCAGCAGCCCTTTCTGCCGCAGCCGCATTCTCTGCCGTCCTTGACGATGACCATGTGACCGAGCTCGGCGCCCGCGAAGTTGGAGCCGGAATAGATCTTGCCGTCGATGACGATACCGCCGCCGACGCCGGTGCCGAGGGTGATGGCGATCGCGTTCTTGGTGCCCTTTGCGGAGCCGGCGAGGAATTCGCCGAGTGCCGCAGCGTTCGCGTCGTTCTCTACCTTGGTATATTTATGGAGACGTTCCTCCATCATCTTCGCGATCTCCCAGTTCTTGAAGAAGAGGTTCGGAGAGGTCTCGATGATGCGGGTCTCGGGGTTGACCGCGCCGGGTACGCCGATGCCGATATAGTCGATATCGTCCATCTTGAGCTTTGCCTTCTTGATCGCTTCCTTGACGACCGCCGCCATGGAATCGCAAATCTCCGCCTCGGGACGGGGAACGTTGGTCTTGCAGGAGGCTCTCGCGATGATCTCATAATCATCGTTGACTACACCTGCTACGATATTGGTGCCGCCTAAATCGATACCTACTCTATAACTCATAATAACCTCCGGATGGTGTTTTATTTATAGGCGTTTTCGCCATATATAAATAGTATAGCATATGTATGGAATCAAAAAAAGGCTTTTTTCTTCTTTCGATGTAGAAAAAAAACCGTCGGAGTTGTGTATATTTACCATCACAAAGGGTTTCTCCCTTCGGTCGATCAATTAATGCAATTTCTCAGTCGACTTTGTCGACAGCTCCCTTTACCAAAGGGAGCCTTGGAAATCGGCTACTTATACTATTGATAAAAAAGGCGCGGGAGAACCGCGCCTGTTGCTTTACTTATTCAGTTCTTTGGATATTTTCTCGATTTGATCCTTTTTCTTATCCTTGTTCTTATCCTTGTTTCTGAAAATGATCAGCTTGGAGAACACATAATTGAGGATGACGACGATGACGCTGACGATGATCTTCGCCAAAAAGCCGTCGATGCCGAACAGCTTTTGATTCAAGCCGACCGCCCACAGCAGCGGGACGCCGAACCACTCCATCACACCGGTGATCAGGCGTGCCAGCACGAAAAGCCACAGCTCCTTCATCACCAATCCGAAGCGCCATGACTTGGACTCAAACACCCAGAGCTTGTTGGTCACAAAGGCGAAAACGACGCCCGCGACCCATGCGACGAAGTTCGCGATAAAGATATAAAAGATCTTCATTGAGATATCTCTGCCGAACAGCGTGAAGAGGATCGTTTCACTCTCGGTCGCGCTGCCGAAGAGTTTGATCAGGATCGTGTATACCAGCCAGTTGACCAGCGTGGTCAGCACGCCGAAGATGATATACATGATGATCTCTTTATATTTGATAAACAGATTTTTGATTTTTTCCATATGTTCTACCTCTTTATAATCAAAGCCTTCCCATGTCAAATATAGCTTAAACCGTGAGCTTCTGCTCCTATCAAGGGGATTTACACGTTTGAGGTGTTGTGTGCAACAACCCTCCGCCTCCGTTAGGAAAGGGAGGCTTGATCCCTCGGAATGACGACGAATACAAAAACGGCATTAATCGGCATTTACCCGAGAGGAAGGCTTCTCGTCGTCGAGATTCGTTTCCTTGGCGATATAGATGGGGCGATCCTTGGATTCGATATAGATCCTGCCGATGTACTCGCCCAGCACGCCGACGGACATCTCGATGATGCCGCCCATAAACAGCACCGCACACAGGGTGGTGACGTAACCGGGCACATCGATGCCTATGATCAGGGTTTGGATCAGCGTGATGATGATCCAGATAAACGCGAGCGCCGAGATGATAAAGCCCAGTACCGCGATGAATCGCAGCGGTGTGACCGAAAAGCTCGTGATGCCGTCCAGCGCGTACTTGAACAGACTCCAGAAGCTCCACTTGGTCGTGCCGACGGTACGCTCCACGTTTTGGTATTCAATCCACTTGGTCTGATAACCGACCCAGCAGAACAGTCCCTTGGAAAATCGCTGTTTCTCGCACAGGCTGATGATGCTGTCCACCATCTGGCGCGACATGATGCGGTAATCCACCGCGCCGTCGGGCATTTTGACGTCAGAGATCTTGTTCTGGAAGCCGAAGAATATCTTGGAGATCATCTGTCGGATCGGGTTCTCGCCCTTCTGCTTGGCGCGATAGAGCGCGCAGCAGTCGTAGCCCTCTTCCACGCCCTCGATCATCTGCGGGAACATCGCGGGCGGATGCTGCAGATCGGCGTCCATGACGATCACATAATCGCCGGTGGAATGTTCGAGACCCGCGTACATGGCGCTCTCCTTGCCGAAGTTGCGGGAAAAGGAGATATACTTGGCGTTACTGTACTTAGCGGCAAGCTCGCGCAATACCGGCAGGGTATTGTCTCTTGAGCCGTCATTGATAAAAATATAGCGAAAATCATAGTCGGGGATGGTCGCGATGACTTTATTGGTCTCCTCGATGAAGAGAGGCAATACCTCTTCTTCATTATAACAGGGGACGACAATATCGATCAGCTTCAATTTTCACACCTCCGTAAATGAGGAATGGTTTTTCCAATCCTTGCGTTATCATAACACATCGTACCTTTTATTATACCAAAACAAACCCATCGTGTAAATGAATATGAAAAAATTTTTTGAAAATTATCAATAAAGTGTTTACCTCGTCTGTAAATAATGGTAATATAAATATGTATGTAAATTTATAAAGGCAATGTGCATCTCAAAAATATGCGGTATTGCCTAAAGGAGAATTGTATGTCAGCTAAGTTAAAGACAAAAACCGCATCCCCTCCTAAAAAGGCTCCTACCCTAGCGAAGGGCTCCTTCATGGACCGCTACGGCGTATGGATCTACCTTTTCCTGGCGTTTTTCGTCCCGTTCATCCTGATGTTCTTCGCGTTCAAGATCGCGGGTGTTTCTCCGTTCGGCACCAATCAGATCCTCGCGACCGACCTGTGGCATCAGTACTATCCGTTCTTGGTGGATTATCAGGACAAGCTCCAGCACGGCGGCTCACTGCTGTGGACATGGAAGAGCGGCGGCGGTACCAACTATGCCGCCTTGATGTCCTACTATCTGGCAAGTCCGCTCAACTTCTTCTCTGTACTGGTTCCCGCGGATAAGCTCAGAGAATTTCTGTATGTCATCACCTGCGTCAAGATCGGTCTGGCGGGCTTCTTCTACGCGCTGTTCCTCAAGATCACCTTCAAGCGCAAGGATGTTTCCATCACCGCGTTCGGCATCATGTACGCCTTGTGCGCGTTTATCATGGGCTACTACTGGAACGTCATCTGGCTGGACACCATCGCGCTGCTGCCGCTGGTCATCGCCGGAACCTTCGCGCTGCTGCGGGAAGGAAAGTTCCGGATCTACGTCATCGCGCTGGCGCTGTCCGTCCTCGCGAACTACTATATCGGACTGTTCACCTGTATTTTTGTCCTGCTCGTATCCATCGGCTACTGTATCGTAGAATACAAGGGCTGGAAGGATCTGATCAAGCAGTTTCTTAAAATGGCGGGCTTCTCACTGTTATCACTGATGATGTCGGCGGTGCTGGTCCTGCCCACCTACTTTGCGCTGCATTATACCTACTCCGCGGAGAATACCTTCCCCAAGGACTTTGCCATCAACATCGGCAGTAAGGCTGACTTCGGCGGCGTGCTGGAGGGTATCGGAAAGACCATCGCCAATTCGGTCGCCTTCATCAAGCCGACCGAAAAAGAAGGCCTGCCCAACGTATATTGCGGCGTGTTCGTCATCTTTTTGGCACTGCTGTTCTTCTTCTGCTCCAAGATCAAGGTGCGTGAGCGTATTTTCTGCGGCGGTCTGCTGGTGTTCTTCATGCTCAGCTTCATCATCCGTCAGCTCGACTATGTCTGGCACGGCTTCCACTTCCCCAATATGCTGCCGCACCGCTTCTCATTCTTATACTCGTTCCTGTTGATCTATATGGCGTTCAGGGTGTTTATGAACATCGACAGCATCAAGCTCGGGTCGGTGATCGGCGGCATCCTCGCGTTCGCGATCTATCTCGGCATTGCCGCGACCTATTTTGACGGCGAAAAGGTCAAGCTCTCGCCCATCTTTGAGAATCAAAAGGTCGATCCGATCCTTTGGTCGGGCTTCATCGGCGGCATCCTCGCCGCGTGGGTACTGCTGTACTCACTGCGCAACAAGCTCCCGCGCCTCGCGATGGTGATCGGCACCTCGGTCATCGGCGTCACTGCCGCGGTCATCATCTTTGTATCAGGTAATGTGATCAACTCCGCCGTCAGCAAGGACGGAGGAAATGCCTTCCATATCTTCATGGGCATCGTCATCCTGCTGTTGACAGCTGCCGCCGCGCTGTTGATCAGCTCCAAGGAGATGAACAAGGATCACCAGATGACCAAGGTGGTATTGTCCGTCGTTCTGCTGATCCTCGCGATGGTAGAAGGTCTGTTCTCTGCCGCGGGCGGCGTCAAGACCGTCGGCGTCACCGACGCGAAAAGCTATCCTCTCGGCGGTCAGGATACTCTCAACTGCGTTGAGAAGGTCAATAATCTTGAACAAGACAACATCGACCTGCCCCGTACCGAGGTCAACAAATATCATTCGCTCAACGATAACGCCCTCATCGGCGCGGACGGTATCTCCATGTTCAACTCGATGGTCAACAAGAGCATCACTACCTATATGGAGAAGTTCGGCATCTGCGGATGGGAGGCTTCCAACCGCTATACCTATCAGGAAAGCTCCCCCTTCACCAACCTGATGCTCAACGTCAAATACCTGATCACTCCCTACGGCGCATACCTCGACACCGCTCATATGGATCAGATCTATCAAAGCGGCAATGTCAAGCTGCTGCAAAACAAGTACTATCTGTCGCAGGGCTTCATGACCAAAAGCACACTGAGCTCCTATGACGTCAAAAACGCCTCAACGAATCCGATGGACAACCAGAACAATATGTTCCGCCTTGCCACCGGTCTGGAGGGCGATATCTACCGGTACCTGAACAGCTCCTCCTGTACCGCGGGCACCGAGGGCGCTTCGATCAAAGCCGCGAACAACGGCATGTTCACCTACAGCTCCGCACAGAAAAACGACTCCTATGACGTCAACTACATCGCCGACGCCGACGGCACCGCGGTCGCGTACTTCTCCGGCAGCACGGATAATATCTCGATCCGCGTCAACGGCGCCGAAAAGATCGGCTACTATATCAAGCGTCCGTTCATCATGATGATCGGCGACGTCAAGCAGGGCGACACGATCACCCTGCACGCCACCCTGAACAACAGCTCCACCGGCACCCTCACCTCTTACTGCGCGATGTTCAACGACGACTTGTTCAAGCAGGGCTATGATATGCTCTCCAAATCCACGATGAAAGCCACAACCGTCAAGGACAGCTACATCGCGGGCGATATCACCGCGCAGGAGGACGGCTTGTTCTACACCTCCATCTCCTACACCAAGGGCTGGAAAGCATATGTCGACGGTGTGGAGACCGAGATCACTCCCGTCGGCGACGCGATGCTGGCGTTCCCGATGAATCAAGGCGCTCATCACGTCGAGCTCAAGTATATCCCCGAGGGCTTCATCCCCGGCGTGATCTGCACGCTGCTGGCGCTGATCATCTTCATCGCGCTGATCATCCTGGCGCCGAAGCGTGAGCAGATTTTCGCGAAGCTCAAAGCGAAAAAGGCGATCCCCGCCGCAGCCGGCGCTTCCGATAACGAAACTACCGTGTCGGCGGAACCGAAGGATGAAAAGACGACGCCGGATGATGAACAAACTCCGTCACCGAAGAAAAAGGGCAAGAAAAAGAAATAATATTACAGCAGGCGGCGTTTGATCAAACGTCGCCTGTTTGATTGTTTTCTCCCCTATCTATCGTTATTTTCAGTAGAAGTGTCCGTCTTTCTGCGGACGAGCACTGCTCGTCCCTACGGGAATATGGATCTCCATTGAAAGAAATCATTTGTATAACGTAAAAGGCGCACGGACGATCATCCGTGCGCCTGATTTTTCGATTTCTGTGTTGCTTATACTCATCGCAATGACAATTGATTAATTGTATCACAATCTTTTTTGATCTGCGCGCTCAGCTCGTCGATCGAGTCAAAACGCCTTTCCTCACGCACAAAGGCGGTCAGCTCACAGGTCGCTCTCTTTCCGTACAGATCGCCGCCGCCGAAGTCGAGCAGAAAGGTCTCGCACAGCGGCACCTCATGCGCGCCGACCGTGGGATGGACGCCGATGTTGGTCGCGCCCTGATAGCGTCTGCCGTCGATGGTGAGTATGGAAGCATACACCCCGTAGCGGGGCACGGTCAAGCCGTCGCCGATCGGAATGTTCACGGTCGGGAAGCCCATCGCGGAGCCGATATGATTGCCGCTGTCGATCGCGCCCTCGATAGCGTACGGATAGCCGAGAAGGTTGTTTGCCTTTTCGATCCTGCCGTCGGCGATACAGCGGCGGATCAGCGAAGAGGAGATCTGCTCGCCGTCACAATAGACCGGCTGTGTCACTTCGACCGCGACGCCATGCTCTTTGCCAAGCTTTATCAACAGCGCGGTGTCGCCCTCGCCGCCCTGACCGAAGCGGTAATTGAAGCCGCAGGTTATCCTTTCGGCGTGCAGTCTGTCGCGCAGGATATCGGTGACGAACGCCTGCGGGTTCAGATCCTTTACGTCGTTGAAATCCGCGAAGATCACTTCATCCACGCCGATCTCCGCTAAAAGCTCCGCTTTTCGCTCATTGGAGCTGAGCAGGGTCGGAGTCGGTCTGCCCAGCGCCTTTGCGGGGCTTTCGCGAAAGGTCAGCACCACACAGGAGCGGTCGCCTTTTGCGGCAACACAGCTGCCGATCACCGCGCGGTGACCGCTGTGTACGCCGTCAAAAAACCCCAGCGCGACACAAGTGCCGTTGTTATTCGGTATATATTCTTTCAGATCGTGATATACTTTCATATGGTTTCTATTACTAATCAAAGACTGTATTCGAAATAAAAAGCCTTCCCCTAGGGGGGAAGGTGGGCAATTTGCCGATTCGGGCAAATTGGTCGGATGAGGGGCTGACTTATCCAAGAGAATACTTAACAAAGGGTGATAAAACTGTTCCTTTATCCGCGGTAGACGAACAGCCTAACCGAGTTTGTTATTAATAGGAAAGGTTCTCCCCTCATCCGTCACCCTTGGTGACACCTTCCCCCCGAGGGGAAGGCTAACGAACGACTGCCCTTCCGATATATAAAAAAGGGATTGTCGCGTTTTAGCGACAGTCCCTTTTTCTTACTAACTGTCGATATGGTATCTATCTCATTCGTCCTCGATGTTCTCTCTGAGCTTATCCTTCAGACTCGCGAAGAAATCCTCGGGGTCGATATCATCGGTGAAGGAGATCGGCTTGCTCTCCGCCTCGAGATTCACACGGCGGCCGGTAGTCGGCTTGCCCGATGATGAATAGATGTCCTCGTAGACGGGTACGGGCGGGATCTCTTCCTCCTCTTCCTGAGGCGCTTCTTCCTTTTCGGGGAGAGGCAGCTCATCGGGAAGATCCTCATCCTTGACGGGGGTGAATACCTTGGTGCCCTCCGCGTCAAGGTCTTCCTCGGCATCTGTCTCAGCTTCCGGATCCGCCTCAGACTCGGCTTTTTCCTCAGACTGCGGCTCTTTTTCCTCGACAGGCTCGGGCGGTGCGGGTTTTTCCGCAGGCTTCAGATCCTCGGGTGCTACCGCGCCGAAGTAGATCTGATACCATACGAGGAATACATAGATCGTCCAGATCTTGCGGGAGTTATCCTCTTTTTCATCGAAATGATCGTCCAGATACTGGAGCAGCAGCTCGGTGTTGAAGAATTTCTCGGCAGTCGGAGAGGTGAACATATCCTGTACGACATGATAATAATGCTCGTCCCTGAGCCATACACGCGTCGGAACGGGGAAGCCCAGCTTGGGCTTTTCGGCAACCTCTTCGGGCAGATGACGCGCCGCCGCCTTGCGCATCGCGTACTTGGTATTATATTTGTTGACACGCAGCGGAGTGGGCAGAGAGGACGCTACCTTGAACACCTCTTTGTCGAGGAACGGTACGCGCAGCTCCAGAGAGTTCGCCATACTCATTCTGTCCGCCTTGAGCAGGATATCGCCGACCATCCACATGTTGATATCGAGATACTGCATCTTGGTCTCGTCGTCATATCGGCGCGCGCGAGTGTACATTCTTCTGCACATACGCGCGGGATCGGACGCGATCTCGGGGTTTTTGAGCAGTGCCTTTTTCTGCTTTTCATCATACATATAGGCGTTGCCGATATAGCGCTTCTCCAGCGGATGGATCGCGCGGATCAGATAGTCGCGGCCCTTGATGTCGGGCAGCTTCTTGCAGACCCAGCCGATACCGCGGCGCAGGAAGTAAGGCACGATCTTCTGGTACCACTTGAACACGCGCGGATCGTTGTAGCAAGTGTAGCCGCCGAACAGCTCGTCGGCGCCCTCGCCCGAAAGCACAACCTTGACATATTCGCTCGCGAGCTTTGTCACAAAATAGAGCGCGATGCAGGAGGGATCCGCCAAAGGCTGATCCATATGGTACTGCACCTTGGGAACAGCCGCCCAGAATTCTTCGGAGGAGATCAGCTTGGCGTGATGCTCGACGCCGATCTTCTCGGAAAGCGACTGTGCCCATGTGATCTCATTATATTTTTCGCCGAAATCAAATCCGACGGTAAAGGTCTTTTGACCCTCAAAGTAGGACGCGACATAAGAGGAATCGACGCCGGAGGACAGGAAGCAGCCTACCTCAACGTCCGCGATCTTATGCGCCTTAATACTGTCCTCAAAGACCTTTTCGATCTGATCGACAGCCTCATCCTCGGTCATCTCCAGATCGGGCTTGAACTTGGGTTCAAAGTAGCGCTGTGTCTCGACGACGCCGTCGCGGAACCACATGAAGTGACCCGGCAAAAGGCACTCGATGTCCTTGAAAAAGGTCATCGGCTGAGGCACATACTGGAAGGACAGATACGCGTCCAGCGCCTTGTCGTTGAAGCGCTTGGTGAAGTTCGGATGCTCCAGAATACTCTTGATCTCGGAGGCGTAGCACAGATCGTCGCCGATGATCGTAAAGTGCAGGGGCTTGATGCCGAAGAAGTCGCGCGCGAGGAATACCGCCTTGGTCTCCTTGTTATAGATCGCGAACGCGAACATGCCGCGCAGATGCTCGAACATATCCTCGCCCCACTCCTCAAAGGCGTGGAGCAGCACTTCGCTGTCCGAGGTGGTCGAGAACTTATGTCCCGCACCCTCGAGCTCCTTTTTCAGCTCCTGATAATTATATATTTCGCCGTTAAAGGTGAGTACCAGATTACCATCCTCGTTGCAGATCGGTTGATCGCCGTTTTCGAGGTCGATGATGGACAGTCTGCGGAAGCCCATCGCGATGTAGTCATCCATATACACGCCGTCCGAGTCGGGACCGCGGTGGGTGATGACCTCGGTCATCTTTTTGATGACGTCTTCTCTCTGTTCCAGCTCACCCGTAAAGCCGCAAATACCGCACATATCGCAAAACTCCTTTCAAAGATTCTTGCTATATTGGTTCATCAATACTGACAATACGCATAATATCTCATTATTGCATATTATCGATTATATCATACCACATCTTGTGCCAAACTGCAAGAAAATATTGTTAAACACTCAAGGCGGTATTGCAAAAATAATTGGCGCTTTTACCCAAACCGGGAACTTGTCCCATCAAAAAACCGGCCACCTTATGCGACCGGTACGTTTTATTGGCTCACGATGTCCTTGATCACTTCGCCCGCGAGGATCAGTCCCGCGATGGACGGCACAAACGCCACCGATCCGGGGATCGAGCGCCTACCCTGCGGCAGCTCCTCGGTCACGCCTTCGGGGGTAAGCGCCTCCTCCTGCGAATATACGACCTTCAGGTGATCCACCCCGCGCTTTCTGAGCTCCTTGCGCATGATCCGCGCCAAGGGGCAGAATGATGTTTGGTATAGGTCGGTCACGACGAACGCGGTCGGGTCGAGCTTGTTGCCCGTGCCCATCGACGAGATGATCGGCGTGTTCGTTTTTTGCGCCTGCATCACCAGCGCGATCTTGCCCGTGACCGTGTCGATCGCGTCGATCACATAGTCATATTTTGCAAAATCGAATTGCTCCGCCGTATCGGGGACATAGAACATCTGATAGGCGCGCACGGTGCAGTCGGGGTTGATGTCTTTGACGCGCTGTGCCGCGGCTTCAACCTTGGGCATACCGACGGTCGAATGGGTCGCGATGATCTGGCGGTTGATATTGGTAAGGCTGATCTCATCCTTGTCGATCAGATCGAGCGCGCCGACGCCGGAGCGCGCCAACGCCTCAACCGCGTAACCGCCGACACCGCCGATCCCGAACACCGCTACCCGCGCGTTTTTTAGTTTTTTCATGCCGTCCGCACCGAGCAAAAGCTCCGTGCGTGAGAATTCGTTGATCATATTTCCTGCCTTTTTATTTATTACTCGCTTTGCTCAGCAGCTCCCTTTACCAAAGGGAGCCTTGAAAACATTCTTCATTCTTCCATTTTCAGTCTTCAGTATTCACTGCGCTCTTTGAGCGCTTGACGTCCCCACGATCGGTCACGGCGCGATAGCCCGCGCTTTTGATGCGCATTTCCAGACAGTTTCGGCATTGGGCGGATTCTTCTCCGGTGCAGATCTTGTTATCATAGATCGCGTATTTTTCACGCACCTTGACCGGAGAGAGGTTCGGCATCACGACGTTGCCGCCGCTTTGCAGACCCAGCTCTCTTCCGGAGGGGTCGATCGTGCCCAGCGCGGTCGTCGACGGCAGCAGCGCGTAGGGGAACATCAGCCGCAGGATCGCGAGCATCCTCAGGCTCAGCTCCAAAGTGCCGCCCGACATATCCCTGAACGGCGTATCCTGATGGGTGATAAACGGCCCGATGCCGATCATGTCGGGCTGCAGTTCCTGCAAAAAGCGCAGATCGGCGATCAGGTTGTCCGTTGTCTGATAGGGTGAGCCCACCATGAAGCCCGCGCCGACCTGGTAGCCGATCTCTTTGAGATCCCACAGACAGCGCTTGCGGTTTTCGCTGCTCATATTCCGCGGATGGAGCTTGCTGTAATGGGCGGGGTCGGCGGTCTCGTGCCGCAGCAGATAACGATCCGCGCCCGCTTCATAATACCGCTCATAGCTTATGCGCGGTTTTTCGCCGATCGAGAGCGTCACGGCGCAGTCGGGATATTGTTCTTTGATAGAGCGGACGATCTCGCAGATCATATCGTCGGTATAATACGGATCCTCACCGCCCTGTAAGACAAAGGTGCGGTAGCCCAGCGCGTAGCCTTCTTTGCAGCAGGAGAGGATCTCCTCCTTGCTCAGCCGATAGCGCTCGGCGTGCTTGTTTCCTGCTCTCAGTCCGCAGTACAGGCAGTCGTTCCGGCAATAGGAGGTGAACTCGATCAGCCCGCGCAGATAGACCTTGTCGCCGTACCACTGTCGGCGCACTTCATCCGCCGCTTGGGTCAGCGCCGCGTCATGCGAGGGATCCTCGATCAGCGCTTTGAGCTCACTGTCGCTGAGATCGCGATCTTTTCTTAACTTTTCTACCAGTTGATCTGTCATAGCGGTCTCCGTATCTGTTAAATCGGTTGAGATTGCCACGGAGCTGACACGCGTGTCGAGCTCCTCGCAATGACTATTTTGTAATGATTATCATCTCATACCATTGTACACGATATTTTTTCGATGTCAATATAACCTACCTGATAAGTATGCAATATCTTTTTCACCCGTTATGCGGGGCGATCTCTCCCGAAAAAACCGAAATACCAAGTTCTCCCCATTATTCTTTTGTTGATAGTGTGAATTTTGACCCTTTATATTTATGCAATATTACAGAAATTTTAAAATTTTTTTAAAAATTAGTGAATTTGTAGGGTAAATACTCTTGTTTTTTTTCATCGGCTTGTGCTATAATAGCAATACCAATATATTAGGAGGATTTCTCATGAAAAAATTTATTAGCATTTTGCTTGCTGTAATGCTGGTAGTATCTGTCACAGTTGTTTCTGTCAGTGCGTACAACAGTGACAACGATTATTCCAAAATGACGTCCGGAGGTAAATACAATCCGAGCGACTCTTACACTGTAGACGCTAATACCCCTTACGGCGAGGACGCTGTACTTGCAAACGGCGGCTCTCTGGATGAAACACAGAAAATCTACTTCCAGGCTCCCGAAGATTGGGCTAATAAATACAATACTTTTCCCGGTCCCGATCTTCCCAATGATGAACCCTATATGCACGCCTGCGGCTATTGGTGGTCCGGTACAGGTTCCGATTGGACTGCTGTCGGCGGCACAAAGGTTGCATGGTGCGGCTTCCAGGCTCATCTGGTAGATAAAACGAATCGTATCTATTATATCGTTATGCCCAATGACGGCGGTTCTCCCGCTCTGACTCTTAACAACGGCGTTAACGGCGGTATGGATCAGACCAAGGAGATTTTCCAGTATGGTCATCAGTTCCAGGATGTCAACACCGAGGGCGCATACGAAGGTGATGAAGATACCCTCCCCGAGGGTTCTCCCACACAGGATGATTTTAACGGTTGTATCGCGATCGTTGATTACGACAATGTTAAGGAAAATCCGCTGACTCATATCCCCGCATATGGTACAAAATGGTATGTATACTACGGCAACGGTTGCTACGGTGAGTATCCTGAGGACAGCGCTAATTTCATTGGCAGACATGAAAACTGCCTGAATCCTGAACACAGACATTTTGCCGGCGATGTTAACAATGATAAGGTTGTCGATGGTGTTGATGTTCTTCTTATCCAAAGATACCTTTTAGAGGATCTGCCTGATGGTGCTACTTTCATCGAGGATCGTGCTGACGTAGACGGTGACGGTTACATTTCCATCATCGACGCTACCCGTATCCAGAGATATCTGGCTAAAAAGTGCAACATTGACGGCACCAGACCCTATAGCAAGGATTATGACCTCAATCCCGCGACAGAATAATTGAATTGATCCATTATAACGGCGCTCCACGTGAGCGCCGTTTTTTGTTTCCATTTGATGAACAAAACCCTTGCCCTCTCCCCCATTCTCCCTTATAATAGAATAGAAGGAGTTTTCCTAATTCCTAATTCCTAAGACCTGTAACACTTTCATCAAATAACTGTCACATTCCCGTATTATGATATAAGTAAACCAAAGACCGGAGGCACAGCATGAGCAAATTACTGATCGTTGACGATGAATTTCGCATCCGCGAGCTGATTAAAAAATACGCCCTGTATGAGGGTCACGAGGTAGATGAAGCGGAAAACGGCATGGTCGCCGTGAGCAAATGCCGCAACAATACCTATGACCTGATCATCATGGATATCATGATGCCTGAGCTGGACGGCTTCGGCGCGGTGGAGCAGATCCGCAAATTCTGCAACACGCCCATCATCATGCTCTCGGCACGCGGCGAGGAATATGACCGGCTGACGGGCTTTGAAGCCGGAGTGGATGATTACGTCATCAAGCCCTTCTCACCGAAGGAGTTGATGATGCGCGTTGCCGCGGTGCTGCGGCGCTCCGGCAGCGATCAAAAGAACGACAAGAACGCCGGGTTCACCTATCAGGGATTATCCATCGACTATGCCGCGCGCGTCGTCACCGTCGACGGCGAACGCGTGCGCCTGACCCCGCGCGAATATGAACTGCTGTACTACATGGTCAACAACAAAGGCATCGCCCTGACCCGCGAACAGCTGATCTCCAAGGTATGGGGCTATGATTTCTTCGGTGACGACCGCACGCTCGACACGCATATCAAGCTGCTGCGCAAAAGCCTTGGCGACTACGCCAAGCTGATCGTCACCCTCAGAGGAGTTGGTTATCGTTTTGAAACCTAAAGCTGTACAGGCGCCGACTGAAAAGGCCGCCGCTAAAAAAAGACCCCTACGGTTTTATCTGTCCATCGGTTTTTTGATCTTTTCGGCTTTACTGCTGATCGTTTTGTGGTTGTTCCAGACGGTGTTTTTGGAATCGTTCTACAAAACCGTCAAGACAAACCAGGTCAAATCCTGCGCTTATTCGCTGGCGGATTACATCGATACGGATACCTTCAACGATCTGGTGACCGAGATCGAGGAGCAAAACTCCATGATCGTCGGCGTATATGATACCGGTGGATCGACTTTCGTCTGCACTTACGCCTCGACCGCCCGCTTTGGCTTTGACTCGGATATGTCGATGAACTCCGTTTATGATCTGTACGACAAGGCAAGCAGCAACGGCGGAGAGAATTCCACCATTACGCAAATTAAACGCGACGAGCGCTCTTTTAAGCCCAATGAGCAGAAAATGCGGGAATTCAACGGTCAGACAGCGCCCTTTGACGCCTCTGTCGATGAATTCCATCAAAGGCACGAGCCTTCTCTTGAGCGACCCACCTCCGAGAACCTCGCCTATGCGAAGATCGTCGGGACAGGCAGTGAGGAACGCCTGCTGATCGTCGAGAGTGAGATCACCCCCGTAAGCAGCGTCGTCGGCACCCTGCGTATCCAACTGATCATCATGACGGTCGTCATCCTGCTCTTCAGCATCATCATCGCCGTCATCCTGGCAAAACGAATCGCGCGGCCGATCTCGGAAACGAATGAAAAGGCAAAGTCGCTGGCGAAACAGGATTATGACCTCACCTTCGACGGCGGCGAATATCGGGAGATCACGGAGCTCAACGCGACCCTGACCTATGCGGCGGGTGAGCTGAAAAAAGTCGACTCGCTCCAAAAGGAGCTGATCTCCAACATCTCACACGACCTGCGTACACCGCTGACGATGATCACCGGCTATGCCGAGGTGATGCAGGATCTGCCCGGTGAGATGACCGCCGAGAATTTGCAGATCATCATCGACGAGACCAACCGCCTCAACTCGCTGGTCACCGATCTGCTCGATATCTCGCGCCTGCAGAGCAACACCGCCGACATCAAAAAGGCGCCGTTCTCACTGACCAAATGCATCGAGAGCATCTTTGCCCGCTACACCAAGCTGATCGAAAACGACGGCTTGATCATCTCTTTTGAGCACGATGAAGAGGTGTTCATCATGGGCGACGAGCTGCGTATCACACAGGTGCTGTACAACCTGATCAACAACGCCATCAATTATATCGGCGACGACAAGACCGTCATCGTGTGCCAGACCGTGAAGGAGGAACGTGTGCGCATTGAGGTCATCGACCACGGCGAGGGGATCAGCGAGGAAAACCTGAAATATATCTGGGATCGCTATTATCGCGTCAGCGAAGAACACCGCCGCGCGAAGATCGGTACGGGTTTGGGGCTTTCCATCGTGAAGAATATCCTGATCGCGCACGACGCGGAATACGGCGTTGAATCCACCCTCGGCGAGGGCTCGGATTTCTGGTTCTCGATGCCGATCATCCCCACCGATACGGAGGAATGACCATATCGTGATTCACGCATGGAGTCCTGCAATAATCGTTTCATATTGTTTGTAGGGGTCGGCGCCTCGACGACCCGTATGGTAGAAACATATATTTCTATCTCACGTTTTCAAAATTTGAAACGCCCGGCATTCTGCGGATGACCAATGGTCATCCCTACGGAGGCAGAGATTTGCTGCGCGTTTGGGTGACATTAAATGGAAAGGTCTGGCGGGAGGAGCAAGCCCCTCCCCTACAATAGACGTTGCATGTACTCCGCGTTTAAATGGCGTTTATCGGAAAGGGTTCGGCGGGAGCACAGCCCCCGCCCTACGATAAAGCTATCAACCTTCCATATAGTACAAAAACCCGCAACGGATCTGTTCCGCTGCGGGTTTGCTTTGTTCGATTTTATCTGACGATATTTCTCCAGTCGAGGTCGCCGCGCTCCAAGCCGTGGATCAGCACTTCCGCCGTCGCGATGTTGGTCGCTACGGGGATGTTGTGCATGTCGCACAGGCGCAGCAGGTTCATGTCGTTCGGCTCGTGGGGCTTGGGGGTGAGCGGATCGCGGAAAAAGATGAGCATATCAATCTCGTTGCAGGCGATACGCGCCGCGATCTGCTGATCGCCGCCCTGTGAGCCGCCTAAAAACGTCTGTATCTCCAATCCGGTCGCCTCCGCAACCATCTTGCCGGTGGTACCGGTAGCGCACATCTTGTTTCTGCTGAGTACACCACAGTAAGCAATACAGAACTGTACCATCAATTCTTTCTTCTCATCATGAGCAATAATCGCTATATTCATACACGCACCTCCACATGAACTTTGCCGGGTTTCTATGATTATCAGTATTTTACTATGATCGGGACGTCAACGCCCTCGAGACGTTTGACGATGGTATCAAAAACAACAGACGCCTTTGACCAGTTGTTCGCGAGAGCGCCTCTTTGCGAGAGCGCTATGATCCGCACTTCCTCCGGTATGAGCCCGATCAGCCGCATACCGGCTTCATCGATGACCTCGTCGAGATCCTCATAAAGCCCTGCCTGATAAAAGCGTTCTTTATCGAAACGGTTGATGATCAGTCGGCTGTCGGTGATATTCAGCTCCCGCAGACGGTCGCCGATATTCTTACAGCCGCGGATGCTGATCGGTTCGGTGTTGATGACCACCAGCGCGCGGTCCGCCGCGTTAGCCGCGGCATAAAAGCCCGAACCGGTACCGGCGGGAGAGTCGATCAAGATGGTATCGAAATCATTTTTGACCTGATTGACAAAGCGCTTGATCAGCGAGGGACTGACCTCATCGTCGGCGTGCAGCGGTGCGGCGATACAATACAACTCAAGATCGCCCTCGACGCGGTACATCGCGTCACTGCTCTCACATGCGCCGCTGATTACATCGGAGATATCATAGACCAGTCGGTCAGTGACCCCCAGCATCAGATCGACGCCGCGCATGCCGCTGTCGCAGTCGATAACCAAAACTCTTTTTTTCGCTTTAGCCAGCGCTACCGCCAAACCCGCGCAAACCGTCGTTTTGCCGGTTCCGCCTTTGCCGGAAGCGATCACGATTACTTCACTCATTCGCTTCGTCAATTACATACCTTTCTCAATCTCGATACTACGAGCTATACCTGCTAATATTCTATCATAAAATAAAAAAAAGAGCAACTCTTAGGGGCTGCTCTTTTTGTAGAATTATAATCTTGAAAATTGTTCAAAATCAATAAATACGGCTGTGCAAAGTAGTTTATCTTCTGTCACAACTGCCATTTTTTGCACAACTTGTCAAAAAATGTGTTCCTTGTCTGCCCATCTGCGGGAGCTTTTCAAGGGGACTTATCCGAACTTCCACGGATCCTTTTTGACATCATTCACATCCTTGTCGTAGAAGTACGCGTCAAGGATGTCACACGCCGCCTGCTGGGGCAGATAGCTTCTGCCGCCGTGCTCAAACAGCACGCACAGCGCGATCTCGGGATCATCATACGGCGCAAAACAGATGAAGACGTTATGGTCGGAACCGGCGTTCTCCGCGGTACCGGTCTTGCATCCCATTTTGATGGGATATTTGCCCGCCATCGCCCGCATGTTATCCGTCTGTGTGACCGCGTACATCGCTTCCTTGACCAGATCGATGTTGTCCTGTGACACACCGGTCTCGGCTTCTACGACCGGTTTTTCGGGATCGTTATACAGCACGTTTTCCGTGCGCTCGTAGTTGACGACCTTGCGGACAAGATGCGTTTTGTAGCGCACGCCGTTGTTCGCGATCGCGGAGGCGTAGGTGGCGAGCTGTACCGGAGTAAACGCGTTGTCGCTCTGTCCGATCGCCGCCTGTACGGTATTGCCCTCGAACCATGTGGTCGAATCTCTGCCCGCGAGCACACCGGTGCTTTCGGACACCTCGATGCCGGTCTTGGAGCCCAATCCGAGCTTTTCGGCATACATATACATCGTGGTGATGCCGACGCGTCTGCCTACCTCGGCAAAGTAACAGTTACAGGAATGTGCCATCGCGCTCTCGAGCTTCTGGTTACCGTGTACGCCCAGACAATGGACAACGTCATCCTTATAATAATCGTACTTGCCGTTGCAGTGGATGGTGGTATCGGGGGAGATGATGCTCTCCTGCAGCGCGGCTGTGGCTACGCAGGGCTTGAAGGTCGAGCCCGGCGCGAACGCGCCTTCAAAGGCGCGGTTGAACATCGGGATATCTTCATCACTGAACAGATACTGTGAATACTCGGGATCATAGAATTTTGAGATATCATAGTTCGGATAGGACGCGGCGCAGATGACGGAATTATCTCTGACGTCCAGCATGACCGCGGCGCCGGCGACGCAGTCCTCACCCATCTTGCTTTGCTCTTTCGCCTTATTCGCCTTTGCTCTTTTGACGTCCTCAATACCCAGCTTTTGCGCTTCTTGGATGTTTTTGCCGATGGTGTAGGCGGCGACCTCCTGGATCCTGGAATTGATGGTCAGATAAACGGTGTTGCCGGGCTTGGACTCGACGGTCTCTTCTTCGCCGACGATCTGACCGTCCTCATCCGTGATGATGGTTTTGGTGCCGGCTTTGCCGCGCAGGTACTCCTCCATAGCGGCTTCGATGCCGAATTTGCCGATATTGTCATCCAGTCCGTAGCCTTTTTCTTTATAATCTGCGTACTCGTCCTCGTCGATCTTTCCGACGACGCCGAGGATGTGCGGGATCAGAGTGCCGTTTTTGATGACGCGTTCATTGACGGTGCGGATCTCGACCGCGGGGACTGTCTGGGTGCGTTCGGAGACGACCGCGACGACGTCACTGCTGACATTGGACGCGACGACATATACCTGCTCATAGGAAAAGCCCTTCTTCTCCATATTATAGCGGATCGAAACGACCGCGCGCTTGGTATAGGGATCGTCGATATTGTCCGCCTTATAGCGCTTGGCAAGACCGTCGACGATCTGCTGTGCCGTCAGACCCTCTTTGTTGAGCATGGAGGGGGATTCGATGTACTCGACGTCTCCCCCGCTGCCTTCATCAAAGACAAATTCGCCATTGATATAGGAGATCGGCAGCTCGTCGATATACTCAACATCGCATTGCTTCAGCGTATTGAGCAAGTCGATAATGATCAGGTTGAGTTGGTTGTCCTCGGAGTCGTAGGCCTTGTTGATGACGATATTATAGGCGGTCTCGTTGACGGCGAGCGGATGACCGTCGACGTCGAGGATCTCACCGCGGGTCGCGTCGGAATCCACCGTGTGGGCGGTAGAGGCGGCGGACAGCTCCTTGTATTCCTCTCCGTGCACGATCTGCCAGTCAAAAAGCCGCGTCGCAAAGCCCGCGCATATCGCGATAAGGAGTATCACACAGATGATGACGCGCAGCTTGGTGGTGTCCTTCTTTTCCTTTTCCTGCTGAGCGGTTTTGGCGGCAACACGCGCGTTGCGGTTGCCGATATTGATCATTTCTTTCACGTTTTTGCGCATTTGGCTTTGGAATTTTCTGTCCTTTTTCATCGGCATGATCCTCCTTTCATTCTAAGCAATCGAGAATAAATCCGAACACGCTGTAAATGGCAATATTTCGGAAAAATACGGCTTATCAATCTTGGCAGGCGCCAGCCTGCCTGCACTTTCTGCACTGTATTTTTCTCGAAATCTTGCTCATTTCCAGTCCTTCGGAGTTTTGCCGAAGTAGATTATTGTCTGATCGCGGCAAAACCACAGCGAACCCTTGACGGGTTCGCGAGGATTTTTAACAAAGAGCAGGCGAAAAACTGCCCGTCAAAACCGAGTGCGGATTTGTTCTCGGTTGCTTAAGTTTATGGGAGGGTGTTTGACCCTCCCGATTCATTTACAATATTTAACCCGCTTCTGGGCTGAGTGTCGAATAGATAAAGTGATTGAGAAAATAGAACGGGATTGAAAACAGGAATGTCTGCACCATACGCGAGATGATGTGCGCGACAAAATAATCCCACATATGTTCCGTACCGGGGATCACGAAGATCACCAGAAAATAGATCATAAACAGCAGCCCTACCGCGACGAACGCGTAGAGCAGATAGTTAAAAAACTTCGCGACGATCAGGTTGTTCGCGGCGTAACCGACGATAAAGCAGATGATCGTCAGCGAGATCGCGAAAATGCCGATGCTGTCGGTGTATCCCAAGTCGGTCAGGATGCCTGCCAGCAAGCCGATGATCATCGCGGGGATCTCTCTCTCAAATACCGCGACCGTCAACGCGACACAGACGACAAGCGCCGGTTTCGCGCCGAAGATCTCGGGCAGCAGTCCCGGCGTTGTACATAGGATAAAGGTCAGGATCAGCTCTATCACATAGGCGAGATACCTGAAAAACGAATTTGAACGCTCCGTCATCAGTTACCGCTCTCTTTCTTGAGGATCTCTCCCTGACCTTTGAAATCGGAGATGACCGCCACATTCACCACGGTGCTGATATCATCATACGGCTTGACCACGGCATAGCGGGAGGTGTCGTATGTATCATAACCAATCTCAGTTACCTCGCCCAGCACCATGCCCTTGGGATAAATGCCGGATGAACCGGAGGAGGTGATGATGTCACCCTTTTCGATCTTGTTCTCGGAGGTGAGCTTGGAGAGCATCGTCAGATTATCATCGGCATATTTTGCCGAGCCGGTGATGATACCGGCGTCGCCTGTCGCCTTATCGATCGCGCCGATACTGGTCTGCGGCGAAAGGATGGTGACGACCTTGGCGGTATAAACGTCCGCCTCACTGATCCAGCCGATCAAGCTGTTCTCTCCCATAACGGGATCGCCGACGCTCACCGCCGATTCGGTGCCTTTATCGATGGTGAAGGAACCGAATTCATCGTTGGTATCGCGGCGCAGAACGGTCGCGGGGATCAGGGCATAATCCTCATGCTCCTTTTTGAGATCATAGAACATCCACAGACGGGTGTTCTCTTCCTTGACCTCGTAGTAATCCACCAGACGGGATCGCAGATCACGGTTCGCTGTTTTCAGCTCTTCGTTCTCTTTTTTCAGTTCATTATAGCTTTTGTTGCCGCTGTTGTCGGAGGTCGCCGCCGCCGTGACCTTGGACATACCGTAGGTCAGGGTGTTGAAGGTGGCGGAGATGACATTGTTCTCCACATTGCGCGTGAACACCGAAAGCATGATCAGCACCAACAGTACCGACAAAAATATTTTGATTTTAGGGGATTGAAAAAACTCTTTCATATCTTCTTTCCTAAAATAAGATACCTTTCATTACTGACCACTGATCACTGATCACTGATCACTGATCACTGCAATCATCTATTTTGCTCTTTTGCTCGCCTTGAAATTGGGATCCAGACGCATACCCGCGCCGTCGACGACACAGTCGAGCGGACGCTCGGCGATGCGAACCGGCATACCGGTCTCTTCCTCGATGAGCTTATCAAGTCCTCTGAGCAGCGCGCCGCCGCCGGTGAGCATGATGCCGTTGTCGATGATATCGGCGGAAAGCTCGGGGGGCGTCTTTTCGAGCGTGTTCAGGATCGCGTCGACGATGGTCATCAGGCAGTCCTTGAGCGCTTCGCGCACCTCCGCCGCGGTGATGCGGATATTCTTCGGCAGTCCGTCGACCAGGTTGCGGCCCTTGACCATCATGGCTCCTTCGCCCTCATAGGGATAAGCGGAGCCGATGGTCACTTTGATATCCTCGGCAGTGCGCTCGCCGATGAGCAGATTATACTTCTTCTTGATATAGGTCACGATCGCCTCATCGAATTTATCGCCCGCCATACGGACGGAGCAGGATGCGACGATGTCGCCCAGCGATACGATACCGACCTCGCTGGTGCCGCCGCCGATATCGACGACCATATTACCGATGGGAGAATCGACGGGAAGTCCCGCGCCGATCGCCGCCGCCATAGGCTCCTCGATCAATTCAACGTACTTGCCGCCTGCCTGACGCGCCGCGTCCTCTACCGCGTTGCGCTCGACCTCGGTGACGCCCGAGGGAATACAGATGATGATGCGCGTTTTGCTGAACATACCGCCGCGCACGACGCTCTTGATAAAGTATTTGAGCATGGTCGCCGTGATCTCAAAATCGGCGATAACGCCGTCCTTGAGGGGTCGGATCGCGACGATCGAGCCGGGTGTACGACCGATCATCTCTTTTGCCTCGTGTCCGACCGCCAGCACCATGTCACGCTTGACGTCGACCGCCACAACTGACGGTTCGCGCATGACAACGCCTTTTCCCTTCATGTAAACCAGTGTGTTCGCGGTACCTAAATCGATACCGATATCTTTTGAAAACATACCTGTCCCCTTTCCGCCGTGCGGCGCAATCTGATTTCTGTTTTATGAATCGTCATTGCGATGGTGAAACCTGTTTCACCTGTGGCAATCCTGACTGATTGTTTCTGCTTTATTTAAGATACATTTCTTCCCTATAGTATTGGTAAATAATCTGTTAATATGCTATGAATTGTTTGATGAAAAAGCGGTTTTGACGACGCTTCATGCTTTTCCGGTCGATCCGAATCCGCCCGCGCCGCGTTCGGTATCCTCAAGGTCGTCGACGAGCTCGATCTCGGGGATGATCACGGGAGAGATCACCAGTTGGGCGATCCGCTGTTCGGGCAGGATGGTGAAGGCGTTATCCGTCTGATTCACCAGACCGACGCACACCTCGCCGCGATAGTCGCTGTCGATCACGCCGACGCAGTTTGCGGGCGCGATACCGTGTTTGATTGCTAAACCCGAACGCGCAAAGATATACGCGACATAATTCGCGCTTTCCAGCTCGATCGCCAAGCCTGTCGGAATGACCTTGATGGAATGCGGCGCGATGATGATCGGCTCGTCGATACAAGCGTACAGATCCATTCCCGCCGAACCCTTTGTCGCGCGGAAGGGTACCTTGGCGTTTTTATTCAGCTTTTTGACTTTCAGTATACTCATAGCGGTAAATCTCTTTCCTGCAAAATCAATACTTTTCCTGCAAAACGTTTTTGATTTGCGGATTGCGGTTTGATCGTGCTTTTCTCTTTGTTATCGGAATGATGGATCCTATATTTCTTTTAAATCATTCTTTAAACGTTTGTTGACTTTTTGACGCCTCTGAGATACAAACCATGGGTTTTTCGCTCGAAATTCCTATTTTCTCTTAATTTTTCAAGCGTTTTTTCCATGTTTTCCACAGAGTTTTCCTCAGTAAAGAGGAAATCGTTCATGACGCTTTCATCGAGCGGAAACTCCTCCTTCGGCAGCAGGATCGGCACGCAGTTATTGATCTCGCAATAGCCCTCGCGATAGGAGATGAAGAACCTTTCGTTCTTTCTGTCCTGCAAATACGGATTGTTTTTGCAGGATTTTCCCGAAGGATAATTGCGGGTGATCATCAGCGGGAAATAGCCGTATCGGATCACTCCGACAGGGATCGCTTTGTGCAGCCGCTCGATCTGACGCAATTCCATCTCGATGCTGAGCTGTGCGCTTGTGATCCCGTAATCCGCCGCCCATCGGAGCGTATACGAATTGGCGATGTTCATGCCGAAGCCCGCGTGGACGGTGAAGCCCAGTTCTTTTCCCATATACACCGCGGCGATGTTGTGCGCCAGCAGGTGGTCAATGCCGCTTTTTTTCAGCGCTTTGAGGCGGGAATAAACTTCTTTCTCGTTCCCGAAGGTCGCGCGGGGCACTTCGACGCCGATGGGATAACCCTCTTTGAGCAGTCGGCTCAGCTTCTTTTCATCCGCTAAACCGAAAAGATCGACAAAGATCCTGTTCATCTTCCGCATACTCTCGGGAAAATCGAGGGTTTTGACAAATGCGCGGTCTTCCTTTGAAGTTTTCTCTTTTCCGATCAAAATCTGTGAGAGATCGATCGGTTTTATTTCGTAATTATGACAAATTTCGCGCGATACGTCAAGACTTTCCAGCGCCTTTCTGCGCAGCGCGTTGACAGAAGCCGCGGAAGCCGCCGCGTCGGGCGCGATATCCGTTGTAATATTGTTGATAAAGTACGGCGTGTTGCCGGTTTTTTTCAGGCTTTGGGCGGCTCGTTCTTCACTCAGCGGCAGGTGAAGAGCTTTTTCGACATTTTCTTCACTTTCCGCATGGACGGTATGTGTTCCGTCGGTAACGGTGAGCCGCATTTTCTCCCCCGTCTGCGCTGTAAAACGCAGATCTAAGGGGATGCGTTGGTATTCATCTTTATAGGCGGATCGGATCTCCTTGAGCAGCTTGCTGTCGGCGGAGACCACATCGCTCTTTTGCCGATAACCGAACATCTTCTCCCCTATCTCGCCCTTGAGATAGCCGTCGGTAAAGCCGGTGCGGGAAAAGACCGATTGCAGTCGGTCGGCGTTTTTTTCATTGATAAAGCCGAGATCACGCGCTTCGCGTGCGGCAAGGGTGGCGGCGGCGACATATTCCGGCCGCTTCATGCGACCTTCGATCTTCGCGCTGGCGACGCCCATTTCCTGCAGTCTTTGCAGATACAGCAGTGAACCGTTGTCCTTGAGGCTCAGCGCATGGTCGTTATCGCCGCAGCGCATCGGCAGTCTGCACGGCTGGGCACACATACCGCGGTTGGCGGAGCGTCCGCCGAGCATTGCCGAAAAGTAGCACTGACCCGACAGGCACATACATAACGCGCCGTGGACGAATACCTCCAGCTCTGCCTCGGGGACAAATTCGTGGATCTCTTTGATCTCTGCCAATGACAGCTCACGTGAGAGCACCACTCGCTCGAAGCCCATTTCATACAGCGCCTTTGCGCCGTAGGGGGTGTGGACGGAGAGCTGGGTGGAGGCGTGGAGCGGCAGATCGGGCACCGTTTGCTTGATCAGCGACACCAGACCTAAGTCCTGGATGATCAGCGCGTCGACGTCTGCGGACGCGGCGGTTCTGACAAGATCGAGCGCCTGTTCCATCTCTTCATCAAAGATCAGGGTGTTCAGCGCCAAATGCACCTTGACCCCTCTTTGGTGACAGAATCTGACACATTCGCGCAGTTCGTCATCATCAAAATTATGAGCCGACGCTCGAGCGGAAAAGCGCTTGGAGCCGACATATACCGCGTCGGCGCCGCTGTGAACGGCGGCGATCACGCTGTCGAATCCGCCCGCCGGGGATAGTATCTCGATTTTATTCATCTAATTCAAAGAAAGAATACTGCCGCTGTTGGGTATAACCCTTCTTTTCCTTGTCCTTTGCCTTTTGCTGATAAGGATTGACATGGTTATGCTCGTGGCGGTTTTTCTTCTTTTTCTCAGGCTTGACGACCTCTTCTTCCATATCGAAGAAGAGGTCATCCTCCGCGGTGATTGGTTTTTCCTGTTCCGCGGGCGCTTCTTCGGGCAGGGGGATCTCTTCATCGGCAGGCTGCTGATTCTTCAAAGATTCGATCTGCTCGTTTGCTTTTTTGAGCTGTTCCTGCAGGGATCTGATCTGTGCCTGACTGTCAGCCAATTCTTTTTTCGCGTTTTCCTCAACGGTCTGCGCGGACTGGCGCTCCTCAATCAGGCGCTCATACTCCGCTTTGAGCAGATTATAATCACTGACGAGCTTGGCATTGCTATCCTGCAGTCGCTCGATCTCCTGCACATAATCCTTGATCTGCTCCTTGACCGCGGCAATGTTCTCGCGGTCAAGCACACTGTCATCGGCGTAATCCATCGCGGTGAGCACGGCGGCGCGTTCACGGGTCATATTGCCCGACAGAACAAGAGAATTGATGCGCGCGTCGATCTCGGACGCGATATCTCTGACATATTTTTCACTTTTGTCGGTAAGGATCGTGAACCGCTGTCCCGCGGCAAAAACACTCACCTTGATTTTGTTGTTTTCCATATGAATCATCCATTTACCTTATATGCCTCCCTTTCCTAAGGGAGGTGGCTCGTACACATGTACGAGCCGGAGGGTTTTACTTTTGTAAAGAGGTCTTTTTAAATTATTCTTCCGTTGTTTCCTCGATCATGTCCTCGGGAGCTTCGGCGTTTTCGTCATCATTTTCCGCACTTGTGGCTTCTTCCTCGTCATGCGGTGCGCCGGAGACGGAAACGACCTTGTTGTCGCCCTTGATCTTCATGATGGTAACACCCTTGGACGGGCGTGAGCATACGCGGATGGTGGAGGCGAGGATGCGGATGATGACACCGTTTTCGCTGATGATGATGACGTCATCCTCCAGCGGTACGACGGTCAGCGCGGCAACGTCGCCGTATTTGTTGACATGGTAGTTGGTCAGACCCTTACCGCCTCTGCTCTGTAAGCGATAATCATTCGGGGAGCTGAGTCGTCCGTAACCGGTCTCGGAGACGGTGAGGATCAGCTTGCCCTCTTCGATGATACTCATACCGACGACGCTGTCGCCCTCTTTGAGCTTGAGCGCTTTGACGCCGCGCGCCAAACGTCCCATCGGACGAACGTCGGTCTCTTTGAAGCGGATCGCCATACCCTTCTTGGTGGCGATGATGACCTCGTTGTTGCCGTCGGTCATGCGTACCCATGCGAGATCGTCACCCTCGTTGAGATCGAGCGCGATCAGACCGCCCTTACGCGCGGTATTATAAGCGTTGAGCGCGATACGCTTGATGATACCCTGACGGGTGACCATGATCAGATATTTATCCTCTTCAAACTCGGGGATGCGGATCATCGAGGTAACCTTTTCATCCGCGGCAAGCGGCAGGATGTTGGCAATATTGATGCCCTTGCTCTGGCGGGTGGACTCGGGGATCTCATAACACTTGATGCGATAGACGCGTCCCTTGTTGGTGAAGAACAGGTTGTAGTCGTGGGAGTTCGACAGGAACATTTCCGTCGCGACGTCCTCATCACGGCGGGTCATGCCCGCAACGCCTCTGCCGCCTCTGCGCTGGGTCTTGTAGGTATCATGCGGCAGGCGCTTGATGTAACCGAACTTGGTCATCGTGACGACGCAGTCCTCCTGCGGGATGAGGTCTTCGATATCGACCTCGCCGGTGACGGCGCAGATCTCGGTACGTCTGGGGTCGCTGTATTTATTGCGGATCTCAAGCGCCTCTTCCTTGACGATAGACAGGCGCTTGTCTTCGCTTTCGATGATCTCGTTATATTCTTTGATCTTGGCGGTGAGAGAGGCGATCTCGTCCTCGATCTTTGCCTGCTCCATGTTGGTCAACTGACCCAGTCGCATGCTGACGATCGCCTGAGCCTGGATATCATCCAGACCGAAGCGCTCACATAACGCGAGCTTAGCCGCCGCCTGATCCTTACTCTTGCGGATGATGGCGATGACCTCGTCGATGAAGTCGATGGCGA
This sequence comes from uncultured Ruminococcus sp., assembly GCA_902764715.1. Lineage (GTDB taxonomy): Bacteria > Bacillota > Clostridia > Oscillospirales > Acutalibacteraceae > Ruminococcoides. The sequence goes on from CACWXE010000002.1 coordinate 29,134, forward strand.
TCTTCAAGCCCTCTAAGATGTGCATGCGTTCCTTCGCCTTGCGCAGATCAAAGATCGTTCTGCGCTCGATGACCTGCTCCTGATGCTCGATATAGCACTGCAGCATCTCTTTGAGCGAGAGTACACGCGGTTCACCGTTGACGATGGAGAGCATGATCGCGCCGAAGGTGGTCTGCATCTGGGTCATCTTGAACAGATGGTTCAGCACGACCTGAGCGGACGCTTCACGCTTGATATCGATCTCGATGTGCATACCGTTTCTGTCGGAGTGATCTTCGATATTAGAGATTCCCTCAAGGCGTTTGTCCTTGACGAGATTCGCGATATTCTCGATCAGGCGCGCTTTGTTCACGCCGTACGGGATCTCGGTGACGACGATCTTGAATCTGCCGTTCTTCGCTTCAACGATCTCGGTCTTGGCGCGGACGACGATCTTGCCGCGACCGGTCGCGTATGCGGCGCGGATGCCGGAACGACCCATGATCAGGCCGCCTGTCGGAAAATCGGGTCCCGGCATACATTCCATCAGATCGGCGATCTCGGCGTCGGGATTGTCGATCAAGAGGCACATCGCGTCGATGGTCTCGCCGAGATTATGGGGCGGGATATTGGTCGCCATACCGACCGCGATACCGTTACTGCCATTAACCAAGAGGTTCGGGAAACGCGAGGGCAGGACGGTGGGCTCCTCCAGCACATCATCGAAGGTCGGCATGAAGTCGACGGTCTCTTTGTCGATATCACTCAACATCTCCGCGGCAATCTTGCTCATGCGGGACTCGGTGTATCTGTACGCCGCGGCGGGGTCGCCGTCGATGGAACCGAAGTTACCGTGACCGTCGACCAGCATATAGCGCATGGAGAAATCCTGCGCCAGTCTGACCATCGCGTCATAGACGGACGCGTCGCCGTGGGGGTGGTATTTACCCAGCACTTCACCGACGGTGTAGGCGCACTTACGATGCGGCTTTGACGCGGTGATGCCGTTCTCATACATATTGTAAAGGATCCTTCTGTGGACGGGCTTTAGGCCGTCGCGGACGTCGGGCAGCGCGCGCGATACGATAACGCTCATCGAATAATCGAGGAACGATTTGCGCATTTCTCGATTGATATCGACGTTGATGATCTTACCGGAGCTGTACTCGGTCTCGTTCATCATCTCGGCGTATTCCGCCTCAAAATCCTCATTCTCTGTGTTGATGTTTTTATTTTCGTTATCCAAAAGGGTTCACCTCATTTTTGTTAGCCTTCCCCTTGAGGGGAAGGTGGGCAATTTGCCGATCAAGGCAAATTGGTCGGAAGAGGTGGAAACGTTTCCACCGGAAAAATATCAGACTGATTGCAGAAAGGCTTCCACCTCATCCGCTTCACTTCGTTCAGCACCTTCCCCTCAAGGGGAAGGCTATCTCCATTCGATCAAATATCCAAATTCTGTACATACTTCGCATTCGTTTCAATGAATTCTCTGCGCGGCTCTACCTGATCGCCCATGAGGATCGAGAAGGTCTCGTCGGCCTCCTGCGCGTCGGAAAGCTCCACACGCAGCATGGTTCTGGTCTCGGGGTTCATGGTCGTCTCCCAAAGCTGTTCGGGATCCATCTCACCAAGACCCTTGTAGCGCTGGATGGTGGTCTTGCCCTCGATCGACGACAGGATCTCATCACGCTCCTGATCGGTATAGGCATAGCGGTGATTATCCTTGCCCTTGCTGATACGGTACAGCGGCGGCTGCGCGATATAGACATGCCCCTCTTCGATCAGCGGACGCATATAGCGGAAGAAGAAGGTGAGCAGCAGGGTGCGGATATGCGAACCGTCGACGTCCGCATCCGCCATGATGATGATCTTGTCATAGCGGAGCTTTTCGGAATCGAATTCTTCACCGATGCCGGCGCCGAGCGCTGTGATGACCGGGGTGAGTTTATCGTTGCCGTAGACCTTGTCAAGACGCGCTTTCTCGACGTTCAGCATCTTACCCCACAGGGGCAGGATCGCCTGGAATTTTCTGTCGCGTCCCTGCTTGGCGGAACCGCCCGCGGAGTCACCCTCTACGATGTAGATCTCTGTCTCGCTGCGATCCTTACTCTGGCAGTCGGCGAGCTTACCGGGGAGTGACGCGCTCTCGAGACCCGTCTTGCGGCGGACATTCTCGCGCGCTTTTCGTGCCGCTTCACGCGCTTTGGCGGACGCCAATGCTTTTTCGATGATTGCGGAGGCGGAGGCGGGGTTCTCCTCCAAGAATTCGCTGAGCTTGTCCGTGATCAGCTTGCTGACCATCGAACGAACGATGGTATTGCCGAGCTTCGCCTTGGTCTGTCCCTCAAACTGCGCCTCGGTGATCTTGACAGAGATGATGGCGGTCAAGCCCTCTTTATAATCGTCGAACTCGAGCTTTAAGTCCTTATCTTTTTCTTTGATCTTATTGAATTTTGTCGCGTAATTGTTCATCACACGGGGGATTGCTCTGCGGAAGCCCTCTTCATGCGTACCGCCGTCGGTGGTATGGATGTTGTTGGCGAAAGAGCGGATATCATTGTTGTAGCTGTCGTTATACTGCATGGCGATCTCTACCTCGCAGGTATTCTCCATATTCGCCGTGCGCAGATAGATGACCTCATCGTGGATGGGGTTATATCCCTTTTTCTGATGGATATAATTGACGAACTCGCGGATACCGCCCTTGTAATAGAAGACCTTGTCGATGATATGCTCGGGATCTCTTTCATCCTTGAGCTCGATATTGACGCCCGCGTTCAAAAACGCCTGCTCTCTCAGACGGCGCGCGAGGATCGAATAATCATAGACGTCGGTATCTTTGAAAATCTCGGGGTCGGCCTTGAAGCGTACCTCGGTACCGCGTCGGGTGGATTCGCCGATCTTTTCCAGATCGTTCATGATCTTGCCGCGCTCATAGCGCTGGAAGTAAACATCCTTGCCGTCGCATACCCTGACCTCGAGCCATTCGGACAGCGCGTTGACGACCGAAGCGCCGACGCCGTGCAGACCGCCGGACACCTTGTATCCGCCGCCGCCGAATTTACCACCTGCGTGCAGTACGGTAAAGACGACCGTGACCGCGGGCAGACCCATCTTGGAATTGATGCCGACAGGGATACCGCGGCCGTCATCCTTGACGCGGATGACGTTGCCGGGCAGGATCGACACATCGATCTTATCACAATAACCCGCCAGTGCCTCGTCGATCGAGTTGTCGACGATCTCATATACCAGATGGTGCAGACCGCGCTCACCGGTGGAGCCTATGTACATACCGGGACGCTTACGGACAGCTTCAAGACCCTCGAGCACCTGGATCTCATCCGCGCCGTATTCGCCCTCTACCTTTGTCATTTTTTCTTCATCGACCACATCGACGGTCTCGATGGGCGTATTGGCTCTGTCTACGAGCTCCTCTACGACTTCTTCGACGGTTCTGATTTCTTCATTCTTCTTATCCAAGATAATTCCTCCGTTTTGCATGATAAAAAGTCGACTGATTTAGTTAAGAAAATAGGAGCCTTTCTTAACTAACAGCTTTTATCCCTTTTTCTTATTGCTCTGTTCCTTCGATCCATCCTCAATCTTTTTGAATTTGGTGAAAAAGGGAATGATGAGATAGGTGATCAACATGAATCCCAGCGTTACACCGAATAACGGTAAGAGCTGCAGATCTGTCATTCTCGTCAGTAAAAAGATATTGAGTCCGATACATAAGGCAAGCGGCAGGATCGCGCCGACAAGGATATAGGGGAACATTTTAGCGCGGAATCGCTTTTGACAGTGATAACACGTGTTTTCTTTGTTCCTGATCGCCTGCTTTGTATCTTTATATCGATATACGGTGCCGCAATGCGGGCATACGGGTAAACGAAACATAATGTATCCTGTTTATCGTCTCGGCGGAACATTTCTTAAATCGCCGACGAGCTTGGTATCTCCGATATCGTCGCCGGAGCTGGAAATGTTCTCAAATTTATCAAATGCCTTTGTGCCGCCGTCGACCTCTTCGACCGCTTTTCTCTCTCCTTTGATCGCCTTGAAAACATCCGGATTGATCGCGGGCTGATACTCTCTGTCGCTGTACGCCAGATCATCGATAAAGGCGGGAGCGGTTTTGGCGGATGACGCCATCGTCGGGTCGGGATCGACCATCGGCGTGTTGACCATTTCGGTGTCATAAAGAGAATCCTGGAATTTCTTCTTCGGTCTCAGCCTGACAAAGAACGGTGAAAACAGATAAAACAGCAGGAAGGGTACTGCCACAAAGAAGATGAACCACGGGTTTCTTCTGTCGGTGATCAAAAGATAATATCCCATGATGATCAGCGCGAATACCACTGCGGCAAAGAACAATACCCAGATGGTTTTCTTGATATGCACATTGCTTTCTTTTTTGCATTTTTTGCAGTAGTATTCTCCTCTTCTGCGAATCGACAGTGCGGTAAAATATGAGATCCTTTTACCGCAGTACGGACATCTACAACTATTCATAACAGTTTCCTCTCCTGTTTATTCAACATATTCATTATAAAAGGTGAGATCGGCGCGTCGGAAAATTGTTCCTATTCGCGATGATTTGAAACGCGAGCCGTGATGATCCCACTGATTGATTTTTTTACTCCGCCATACGCTTGAGCAGGGTGGCGGAATTCAACGGTGAGAGATAGACGGAGTATTCTCCGCTGAAGTCATACAGGATATAGGATTTCGGCAGCTCATAGCTGACGTTGACGATCCTGTTCTCCTTTTCACATACGCGCAAGAATTCTCGGGTATGCTTGCTGACCGTGCTGGTATCCATATCGAAGATACCGACGATATTATTGATTTCGATAGAAGTATCTTTACCAAGATGCAGATATTTCATTCTGTTTCCCTGATCTCTCCGTTATCGACATAGAACACCTTACCTTTTTGCAGCTGTTCTTTGTTGCTTTCTTCACAGCAGGTGACGAATACCTGATAATCTTCCACCTTATTGAGCAGAAAATCCTGTCGTTTGTTATCAAGCTCCGACAATACGTCATCGAGAAGGATCACGGGGCGTTCGCCGTTCTTTCGGTATAACAAATCCGCTTCACTGAGCTTCATGGATAAGACCGCCGAGCGCTGTTGTCCCTGCGACGCGAACCGCCGAGCGGAGATCCCGTTGATCTTGATATCAAAATCATCCCGATGCGGCCCTACCGAGGTATAGCCGGTATGATAATCCTCGTGTCGGGAGGAGTAAAACGCGTTTCTGAGCTTATCGCGGATCACTTCCACACTGTCGTTTTCCTCCGCCTTGGCGGTGCAAATGCAGGAAATGTCCAGCTCTTCCTTCTCACCGGAGATGCCGCTGTGATATGCCTTTGACGACGCGCGCAGCTGACGAATATAACCAAAACGCTCATATATGATCTGCGAGCCGACGATCGACAGGCTGTCATCCCAGATGGAAAGTGTTTCTTTGAGTTCTCTGTTTTTCAAGATATCCTTCAACAGCGCGTTTCGCTGATTAATGATCCTGTTATACTGCGCTAAAAGGGACGCATATCGGATCCTGTGCTGACAGATCGCCGCGTCTAAAAATCTGCGTCGGACGTTCGGACCCTGTTTGATCAGGCTCAAATGCTCGGGAGAAAATACGACAGCCGAAAAGACCTCGGTCAGATAGGAGGAAGAGTTCTTTTCCACTTCGTTGCTTTTGATCAGCTTTTTACTTTTGTCAAAGACGATCTCCGCGGTCTGATCTCTGTCCTGCGCAAAAAAATCCATCTTTAACCGAAAAAAGCTTTTGTCAAAATTGATCAGCTCGCTGTCCTTAGAGCCGCGAAAGGAATGTCCGCCGCAGAACAGCCAGATGGCTTCGATCAGATTGGTCTTGCCGTTGGCGTTCTCTCCGTAGATCACATTGACATTGTCAGCCGGAACTATGCTGTTATCATTCAGGTTTCTGTAATTTTCAAATTGAAGTGACTTTACTATCATACCGCTCCTCAATAATTGTATTTTTTATCAAGGCGTTGCGTCCGCCGTCACTTCGATCATCCTGTTCTGATATTCGATCTTATCACCGGGTCTGATCTTCTTTCCGCGCATGGTGCAAATCTCACCGTTGAGCTTGACCTCACCGTTTTGGATGAGGAATTTTGCCCTGCCGCCGGAATTACACAGACCCGAAAACTTCATCAAATTATCCAGACGGATGAATTCTTCGTTGATCTTGATTGTTTCCATAATATTAGTTCTTATAAATTTTTATCTGTGCGGACGAGCAATGCTCGTCCCTACAACATGATTAATTATTCAGCCGCTAATCGCATCGGGACGACAAGGAAGGTGAAGCTCTGGCCGTCGACCGGACGGATGATCATCGGCTGCAAGCTGCCGTTGAGCATGATCTTGACCTCATCGGTATCGGCGTTTTTCAACGCATCCAGCAGATATCGATTGTTGAAGCCGATCTCCACATCGTTGCCGACGACGGAAGCGCTGATCAGATCATTCGCTCTGCCGACCGCGGTCGAGCAGGACAGCTTGATCTCGTTGGAGGTGATTGCGCAGCGCACCGGTGACTGGATCTTTTCATTCGTCAGCAGCGCCATTCTCTCGACAGAAGAAGCGAGGATGCGGGTATTGATCACAAATTCGGTCGACGCCGACTGCGGCATCTTATAATCGAGGAAGTTTCCTTCAAGCAAGCGGGAAATAATGCTGTAGTTTTCGATCTTAATAACGATATGTCTTTGACCAACCGTCAGGATGACGTCCTTCTTGGTGTCGGTGATCAGCTTTAATATTTCATTCTGGGTTTTGCCGGGTACGACAAATCTCGCGTCGATATCGCTGTCAACATTTTCCTCACGGATCGCCATGCGGAAGCCGTCGACCGCTTCGATCTTGAACAGACCGTCTTTGATCTCAAAGAGAGAACCGGTATAGATCGGCTTTGCCATATTGTCCGAGGTAGCGAATACTGTCTGGCGAATCATGTTTTTGAGGATCTCAGCATTGATGGTCAGGCCGCTGATTTCTTCCACGTTCGGCAGCTCGGGGTATTCCGAAGAATTCATGCCGACGATCTGATAATCCGCCGCGCCGGAGTTGATGTAGGTGATCATCTTGTCATCGGTCTCGATATTGACGATCTCCTCGGGCAGCTTACGGATGATCTCGTTGAACAGTCTGGCGGATACGACGATCTCACCCTCTTCGGAAACCGACGCCTCAACGGTGGTGACGATACCGATCTCAAGGTCATAGCCGCAGATCTCGAGCTGACTGCCGTATGCCTTGATCAGCACACCCTCCAGTGCCGGTATGGTCGCCTTGGAGGAAACAGCTCTCGATACATTTGACACAGCGGACACCAGATCTGTCCGCAAGCATGAAATTTTCACGGGAAAATCTTCTCCTATCTTATTCTTCTTTTTATTTTATTAGTTATAGTAGAGAATGTGGAAAGCGCGAAAACCGGTCGTTTTCGGCTTGTCTGCGGCGTTTTTTCGTCAACAGCCGCGTAAGGAAATTTTTGGGATAAATGTGGACGCCTGTTTTAACAATTTTCCTCAAATCCACTGTGGAATCAACATTTGTTATAAACCCTTCCATATCCTTCCACTTGTTCGTTTTTCTTTCTATGTGGAACATTGTGGGAACAGAGGAAGGATTTTTTATGCTAAACCCCGTCCGCTGCCCTTTTCACAACAAATTTTAAAACTGTTGAAGCAAGATGTTGTTATAAAGTAGGCTATTGTACTGTGTGTTTTTTGCGCACAGCTAAACGCTACTGCATATACAGGATGACCTGTTCGTCATACATTATGGTAAAGCT
>CACWXE010000003.1 GCA_902764715.1 uncultured Ruminococcus sp.
CAGAGGGGGCCGAAAATGATGCAGTGCCCCCGTGACACGCGTGTCCGTCAGAGGGGGCTGGAAAGGTTTTTCTACAGCCTGAAAAGGCGACGCATGAAGCGTCGCCTTTTTCGTTTATCGGGGATCACAAAACGAGTATTATTTATTGCGGTTAAAGTCGATGGTGATGGTGTCGCGGTGGAGGTTGAGCTGAGTGGTGCGCACGCCCGCAGCATTGAGCATCTTCTTGGAGGCGATCGTCTCAGGCTCGTCGGCATATTTATCATAGAGGTATGCCACCTCGGTGATGCCGCTCTGGATGATCGCCTTCGCGCACTCGTTGCAGGGGAAGAGGTCGACATAAAGACGGGAGCCCTCGAGGGACTTTCCGTGGGCGTTGAGGATGGCGTTCAGCTCGGCGTGTACGACATACTGATACTTGGTATCCTCGCCCTCACGCTCCCATGAGAAGGTGTCGTCCGAGCATCCGTAAGGAAAACCGTTATAGCCGGTGCTGAGGATGCGTTTGCTTTTGTTGACGATACAGGCGCCGACCTGGGTGTTGGGATCCTTAGAGCGCTTTGCCGCCAATACCGCAACGCCCATAAAGTATTCATCCCAAGAAATGTAGTCTTCTCTTTTCATTTTTGACCTCCTGATGGTATATCGTGATAACGCTTTTCGTATAATTGATAATGATTAGGGGTTGAGCTCCTTGAGCTTGCTCAGGCAATCGGCGCATACCGGCTTGCTCTTGAAGTCGGTCAGATCCTCGCTGTTGCCGCAGAAGGTACAGCTCATGGCGTACTTTTTGATGACGATCGCATCTGGCTCGGTGAAGAGCTCGATGGTATCGTCGGTGTGCAGATCATACTTGGAGCGCAGGGGTTTGGGGATGACGACGCGCCCCAGCTTATCGATTTTACATAAAAATCCGGCTGGTTTCATTTTGGTACTTCCTTTTGATTTCTGTTTCTGACAAAAGTTTACCAAAAGCAGGTAATTATGTCAAGGTATATAGAAAGATTGTTGAATTTTGTAAAACCTGTACAAATTCAAGGGTCGATTTTTGATGTATGGGATAAGGAGAGGTAAATAGATGTCATATGTATTCGGCGCGATGATCACGATATCGTTTATCTACGCGGTGTTCAGCGGGAATATCGATCAGATGAGTACCGGGATACCCGAGGCGGCGGGCTCGGCGATCGAACTGCTGATCTCCATCAGCGGGATGCTGATCATGTGGTCGGGGTTCATGCGGATTGCCAAGGATTGCGGGCTGATCGAGAAGCTGTCGCGACTGTTCGCGCCGCTGCTCAGTCGGCTGTATCCCGACATCGCGGTGGATTCGGACGCGTTCCGTTATATCTCCATGAACATCAGCGCCAATCTGCTGGGGTTAGGTAATGCCGCTACGCCGCTCGGGATCAAGGCGATGGGGGAGTTGAAGAAGCACAGCCTGCATGATACCGCGACGGACAGCATGGTGACGTTCGTTTTGATGAACACCGCGTCGATGCAGTTGATCCCCACCACGGTGGCGGCACTCAGAAAGAGCTACGGCTCGGCACAGCCCTTCGATGTGCTGTTGTGCGTATGGATCACCTCTGCGGCGGCGCTGACTGCCGCGCTGGCGTCATCAAGTCTGATAAGGAGGCTTACATGGAAGCGGTCATCCCGATCATTGTTACGGCGCTGTGCGTCTACGGATTATTCAAGCGCGTGAATATTTTTGATAGCTTCATCGAGGGCGCCAAAGAGGGCTTTTTGACGGTGAAGTTCGTCGCGCCGACCATGATCGCGCTGCTCGTGGCGGTCGGAACGCTGCGGGCGTCGGGCACGCTGGATCATCTCGCGGGATTGATACGACCGCTCGCGGAGAAGGTGGGGTTTCCTGCCGAATTGGTGCCGATGGGGTTACTGCGGCCGGTATCGGGCTCGGGCGCGACAGCGCTGTTGACAGGAATCTACGAGAACAACGGACCGGACAGCTTTGTCGGTCGATGCGCGAGCGTGGTGGCGGGTTCGACGGAGACGACCTTTTATGCCGTGAGCATGTACTACGGCGCGGCAGGCGTTAAAAAAATCCGCCATACGCTGTTTTCGGCGCTGTTGGCGGATCTCACCGCGATCGTCATCAGTGTGGTCACGGTAGGATGGTTGATGGGTAGTTCTTAATTTTGCTTCATGCGGGTGCGGGTGAGCTTTTTCTTTAATTCCTTCGGCTTGAAGGGGATGAGGGGATAAAGGTAACTTTTGCCGCTGATGGTTTTGTTGCTCGCGAGCAGGAAGAACAGGATGATGAGCCCGATGATGAAGCCCGCGATATTGCCGATATAGGTGGCGGTGAGTAGGATGAAGCGCGCGTATTTCAGCGAGAAGCCCAGCTCATAGTTGGGCTGGCTGTAGTTGGCGATGGTGACAAAGGCGACGTAGAGGGTAGAGGCGGTGGTGAACCATCCCGCGTTGACCGCGAACTGGCTGAACGCGATCGCGCCGATGATGCCGATGGCGGAGGTCAGGGAGCTCGGCGTGTGGAGCGCCGCAAGGCGCAGTCCGTCGATGCACAGCTCCATGATGATGAGCTGCCAGTAGATCGGCAGGCTGGTCGGCTCGATCTGAAAAACGAATTGAAAGACCGGCGGGACAAGCTCGGGATTTTGCAGGCATAACAGCCATAACGGGGTGAGCAGGACTGAGGCGATGGTGATCAGGTAGCGCGTGATGCGGATATAGGTGCCCGTGATGGGCGGAAAATAGTAGTCGTCGGCTTCTTCGAGGACGTCGAAGATCGAGGTCGGGATCAATAACGCGGAGGGTGAGTTGTCGACGAGGATGACGATGTTGCCCTTGAGGCAGACCGCCGCGGCGACGTCGGGGCGCTCGGTATATTTGATCTTCGGAAAGGGATTGAGCCACTTCTTTTGATAGAGCGCCTCGATCAAACTCTGCTGATTCATGCTCAGATTGGCGATGTCGAGGTTCTTGATGCGGTCGGTGATATCGTGCAGGAGCGTGTGGTCGACCTTGTTGTCCATATAGCAGATGATGACGTCGCTCTTGCTCTCGCTGCCGACGGTCATCGCCTTGGTGACGAAGTTCGCGGAACGGATGCGGCGGCGGATCAGCGCGGAGTTGAAGATGACCGTCTCGACAAAGCCGTCCTTACTGCCGCGCAGCACCTTGTCATCCTCGGGCTCCGAGGTGGAGCGCTGAGGATAGGTGCGCATATCAAAGGAGATGGCGGCGGTGAAGCCCTCGGCGATCAGGCACGGGATGCCGCTGAGCACGTTTTTGACGACCTCGTCGGGCTGATCGACAACGCTGATCTCGACATAGGGAACACAGTGGCGGCAGAATTCTTCGGCAGAGCTGAGGTATCGGGGTTCGGTGTGATTGTAAAAGAATTCCATCAGCTTTTCCATGATGTCGTCCTTGATCAGTCCGTTGATGTAGAAGATGACGGCTTTCTTGCCCGAGATGACGATGTTGCGCTCGATGATGTCGAAGCAGTCGTCACATCGCAGGAGGTCGGATAGCTTTTTGCGGTTGGCTTCATAGGATGAAGTGAAGATAGGATCAGATCCTTTCGGATATTACATGTTGATTGAGGCTTCTCCCTTCGGTCGATCAATTATAACAATTCCTCAGTCAGCGGACAATGATGTCTGCTGACAGCTCCCTTTCCCAAAGGGAGCCTTTTTGACGACATAAGAGAGAAACAATATACTTTTTATTTATTTTTTTCGGAGTTGCATAGATTTATGCAACTTTTTTCTTTATCTCGGCATAGGTGAGACCGGTGTTAGGAGGAATAAGATGAAACCGAGAGAAAAAGAGTTTTGCCGTCTGATGACGGTGGTTGCCGATCCGATCAAGGCGGCGCATAAAGCGGGCTACAAGCACCCCGAGAGGGCGTGGTCCGAGCTTTCCGCGCGGGAGGAGATCGTCAGCGAGATCCGCCGCCGATGCGAGAATATCCGCTCAGTATATGAGCATACCGCGATCTGCGGTCTGTACAAGCTCGCCTACGGCGGCGTGAGCGACGCCCTGACCCTGCTTTATCGGGACGACCTCAGTGAAGAGGATCTGAAGATGCTCGACCTGAGGAATGTATCGGAGATCAAGCGCACGGACAAAGGGATCGAAGTGAAGTTTTGCGACAGGATCAAGGCGATCGACAAGCTGCAGGAGCTGTTGGGCAGCGGTACGGAGCAGGGGAACGGTTCGGGTCTGCTGGACGCGATCCTGAGCTCCGCCGAGGCGCTCGGCAGTCGCTCCGGGAGTGAGAACGATGACCTATAGATCGCTGTCCGCAAAACAGCTCAAGGCGATGTTTTGGTGGGCGAAGGGCTCGGGATATGAGCATTATGACGCCGTCATCTGTGACGGTGCGGTGCGCTCGGGCAAGACCTTCGCGCTGTCGTTATCCTTCGTCCTGTGGGCGAGCGTTACCTTTGACGGCGCTTTGCTGGGCTTTTGCGGCAAGACGATCACGGCGCTGCGGCGCAACGTGATCATACCTCTCCTGCCTTGTCTGAAGGAGCTCGGCTTTGATGTAAAGGAAAGCGTGAGCAACAATCGCCTGACGATCCGATACGGACAACATGAAAATACCTTTTTTCTCTTTTCGGGGAAGGATGAAGGCTCCGCCTCGCTGATCCAAGGGGTCACCCTGTCGGGTGTATTGTTTGACGAGGTGGCGCTGATGCCGAAGTCGTTTGTGGAACAGGCGCTGGCGCGCTGTTCGGTGAGCGGTTCACGGTTCTTCTTCAACTGCAACCCCGAATATCCTTCACACTGGTTTTACCGGGAATGGATCCAAAACAGAAAGCGCAAGAACGCGCTGTACATCCATTTTCGGATGCGGGACAATCCCTCTCTTTCTCAAAAGATGCTCAAGCGGTATGAGAGCCTGTATACGGGCGCTTTTTATCGTCGATTCGTCGAGGGAGAATGGGTGAGTGTCTCGGGCGCTGTCTATCCCTTTATGGGCGACAGCGGTATGTTCATCCCGCCGCCCGACCGAAAGATCGAGGAATACTGTGTCTCCTGCGATTACGGCACGGTCAATCCGACTTCAATGGGTTTGTGGGGGCGCTGCGACAACACCTGGTATCGCTTACGCGAGAGTTATTATGACGCGCGAAAGGTGGGCAAAAGCAGAACAGATGAGGAACATTATGATTCTTTAGAAGAATTATTAGGTGAGCTTTTGCCGACGGCGGTGATCGTCGATCCGTCCGCCGCCAGCTTTATCGAGGTAATCGAGCGGCATGGGCGTTATCCTGTCGTCAGAGCGGATAACAACGTCATCGACGGTATCCGCAAGACGAGTCAGGCGCTGCGTGATAAAGAGATCGTCATCTGCGATACCTGCACCGACGCGATCCGTGAGTTCTCACTCTATCGCTGGGATGAGAACAAGCCGATGGACACGGTGATCAAGCGCGACGACCACGCGATGGATGACATACGCTATTTTGTCAGTTACATAAAGGCGAATGAGGAGCCCCTCCACTTTGCCTTTATCGAACGAACGTAAACACAACAGGAGGTATCATCTTGCGATTATTTGCGAAAAGAGATCGCCCTCATGCGCCCGAGGTGCAGACCTGCACTACGGCGGACAGGGGCATCATCCCTCCGTTACACCTGTCGGATCAGCCGCATGAAATGCGCTTGTACCGCGCTTTGAGAGATCAGGTGCCGGTCATCGACGCGGCGATCATGAAGCTGATCCGTCTGCTGGGTGAATTCACGATCAAATGTGCCGACAATCAGGCGCAGACCATGATGGATCACTTTGTGTCACAGGTCTCCGTCGGCGGGACGGGTACGGGACTGCATACCTTTATCTGCTCGTACTTCGACCAGCTGTTGACCTGCGGCAGAGCGGTGGGTGAGATCGTCACCTTCGAGGACGGCGGTATCGCGGCGCTGTATAACGCACCCGATGACGCGGTGACCCTGCGTATGGGTGACAGCCCCGTGGACGTGCGCATCTTCCCGAACGATCTTTGCGCGAAGGAGATCGAGCACCCCGAGCTGATCTGCCTGACCCTGCTCAATCCGCAGCCGGGCACACTGCGCGGCACCTCGATCCTCAGCGGACTGCCGTTCGTCAGCGAGTTGTTGATGAAGATCTTTCGCTGTGTGGGACAGAACTTTGAGCGCGCGGGTAACGTGCGCTATGCCGTGACCTATCATCCGCCCGCGGGCACCGGTGCGGTCGGCGCGCGTCAGCGCGTCAAGGAGATCGCGGAGGAATGGAGCCGCGCGATGCGGGATAAGGGCAGAGTGTGTGACTTTGTATCGGTCGGCGACGTCAACATCCGCGCGATCGGCGCGGACAGCCAGATCATCGACTGTGACGTTCCGATCCGCCACGTGCTCGAGCAGATCGCGGCAAAGCTCTCTATCCCGCCGTTTTTGCTGGGACTGTCATGGTCCTCGACCGAGAGGATGTCCTCGCAGCAGGCGGATATCCTGACGTCGGAGCTGGAGTATTACCGCTCACTGCTCACACCGGTGATCGAAAAGATCGCGCGGATCTATCTGGATTCCGTGCGATTGGATCCCGCTGTCAGCGTGGAGTGGAGCAACATCAGCCTGCAGGATGAAACGGAGCTTGCTTCGGCACGGCTGGACAACGCGCGTGCGGCGCAGATCGAACAGAGTACGGAGGTGAACGGATGAAGAACGGACAGGTGATCAAAAGCGCGGACAACGCGGATCTGATGAAGGAGATGGAGCTGGTCAATCGGTATTCCCGACGACAGCTCAGCGCCGACGAGGTGTATCTCTTCACGGTGGCGCTGTGCGACAACGACGTCGACCGCGACTATGAACGCTTTACGGTGGAATCGCTGTTTGCGCTCGAAAAGCTCTTTGTCGGCAAGACTGGCATCATCGACCACGATCCGACCGCCAAGAACCAGAAGGCGAGGATCATTTCCTGCAAGGTCGAGAGCGTGGACGGCGCTTTTACCTCACGCGGCGATCAGCTCTTTCGCCTGACGGCAAGGGCGTATATCCGCCGCACCGAGGGCAACGCGGAGCTGATCGAGGCGATCGAGGCGGGCATCGTCAAGGAGGTTTCGGTCGGATGCAGTGTCGGACACACCGTTTGTTCCATTTGCCGCAACGAGATGCACTCGCCGTTGTGCAGTCACCAAAAGGGCAGAGAGTATGACGGCGAGCTGTGTTACGGGGAACTGACGGAGCCGAAGGACGCATACGAATTCAGCTTTGTCGCCGTACCTGCACAGCGCGCGGCAGGTGTGATAAAAGGATATAAGGAGAAAGATATGAACGAAATTTGTAAAGCTCTGACAGGCGAGAACGAGGTCACGCTCACCAAGGGCGAGGCCGCCTCTCTGAAAGAGTATATCGAACGCTTGGAGAGCGACAGCGCATACGCTAAGGCGTATCGTGAGGAACTGGTGCAAGATCTGAAAACCGCCCTCAGAGAAAAGGGCGTACAGCTCGATTACGCGGTCGAGAATTGTATTCTCTCCAAGCTCAGCATCGACGAGGCAAAGTCACTGCTCAAGGCGCTCAGCCGCAAGGAACAGAAGGTCAAGGTTCAGCTGAGCGGCAAGGAATCCGACGAGCCCGTCGGCAACACAGAATTCAGAATCTAACGGAGGTAAGTATGAATATCAGTTTTGCAGGTTATAAGGAAAATGTCCTGACCTTTGAATGTACCAATACCGTCAAGAAGGGCGACCTCGTCAAGATGTCCGCATCCGGCAAGGTCACCAAGGCGGCCGCCAACGACGGCTTTATCGGCGTATGCGTCGGCGAGAACGACGGCTATGCCGCTGTTCAGCTCGACGGCTATGTCGAAGCGGCAAAGTCCGGCACCGTCAACGTCGGCTACAATAAGCTCGCGGCGGCGTCATCGGGCGTCAAGACAGCTGAGAGCGGTATCGACAGACTGGTCGTCTACACCGATGACAGCACCGTCGGCTTTATTCTGTAAAGGAGGAGATCATATGGCTAATTTTGAAAAAATCAATCTGGAAAAGGGAATGTATCAGACCGGCAGATCGCTGACCGAGATCCTGGAGGAAATGGATCCCAGCGAGAACTATAAGGGCACCGCGCTGGAGGGTCTGGACGCGTTTTCCCGTCAGCTCAAGCGCTTTGACATCAAGGTCAGCGGCAAGGGCTCCGATACCATCGAAAAGTTCTTTGCCACCACCGACTCGGCGGCGCTGTTTCCCGAGTATGTCAGCCGCGCGGTCAACGCCGGCAGGGAAGAAGCTGATATGCTGAGCGATATCGTCGCGACCGTCACCAAGATCGACGGCATGGATTACCGCTCCTGCACCTCGAGCCTGACCGATGACGACAAGAGCCTTAAGCGCGTCGCGGAGGGCGCTTTCATCCCGACGACCGAGATCAAGACCAGCGATAATCTGGTGCGCCTGCACAAGCGCGGCAGAATGTTGGTCGCAAGCTACGAGGCACTGCGCTTCCAGCGCATCGACCTCTTCACCGTCACCCTCAAGCAGATCGGCGCGTATATCGCGCGCACCCAGATGGCTGACGCGGTGGACGTCATCATCAACGGCGACGGCAACCAGAACGGCTGTGACAGCGTCACTCCCGCCGCGTCCGGCAGCCTGAGCTATGCCGATCTGATCGGCATGTGGTCGGCGTTGGCTCCCTTTGAGCTGAACACCGTGCTCGCCGGTACTCCCGCGATGACCGACCTGCTGACCATGTCCGAGATGAAGGACGCGGTAGCGGGTCTGAACTTCCAGGGCAGCGGCAAGATGATCACACCGCTCGGCGCGAACCTCATCCATACCACCGCCCTGACCGGCAACAATATCATTGGTCTGGACAAGAACTGCGCGCTCGAGATGGTCGTGGCAGGCGACGTAGCGGTCGACTACGACAAGCTGATCGACCGTCAGCTCGAGAAGGCGTCAATCAGCTGTATCGCCGGCTTCGCGAAGATCTACAACGGCGCGGCTAAGAAGCTGAGCTACTAAGGAGGGCATGACACTTGCGTTTTAAAGAGATCATCGAACGCTTTACGCTGGTGTCGGGCTTTGAGATGAAGGATGTGTCGCGCTTTCTGCCGATCATCGAGGACTGCAAGGCGCTGTTCGAGTCGCGATGCGGTGAGCTCAGTGAAAGCGATCTGCGGCGCGCCGAACACGCCTGCGCGGTCTATGCGTTCTATCGCGTCAGCCAGATGGGCCGCTTGGACGATCTGAAGTCGTTCAAGGTCGGCGATGTGCAGATGAATGTGGAGGCGATCGGACAGGCGGCGCGGAAGCTCTGGGAATCGGAGCAGGTGAACATATCTGACATCATCGATTTCGGCGGTGATTTTGCGTTCAGGAGCGTGAGAGTATGAAGCTGACATCTTATCTTGACCGCGCGCTGAAGAAATTCGGCAACACCGTCCGGATATCCCGCGGCGGCAGGACAGAGGTCGTAAAGGCCTTTGTCCAGCCGCTCAGGCGGCGACACCGTCTGTATATCAACGACCGCTATATTCCGGCGGGCTATTTTGACAACCGCTATCTGCTGTACATCGGACCGGGTGACCGACCGCTGGAGGACGGCATGCGTATCTGTTGCAAGCATACATGGTATACGGTGGTGACGGCGGAGATCTTTGCCGCGCATGACGAGGATATCTATGTATGGGCGATCTTGATGCCGGAATACAGGCGTAAGGAGGATTATTATGACGACTTCGATCGTGAACAGGATCGATGAATGGATCACGCGCGTGAAGCACTACGGCGCTTTGGAGGCGTTTGCGTTCATTCCGGGCTATCCCGCACATAAAACACCCAGCCCCGTCACAAAATATACGGTAGCTGTCACCGAGAGTGAAGAAAAGGTGAGCCGGTTTTTCATCGGCAACCAAATCGGGGAACGCAGTACAGGTGAACTTCATGAGATCGAGCTGTGCCTGCGGGTCTACGCGCCGGAGGGCACCTCGGGATCGGCACTGCTCAGAGCAAGCGGCTTGTTGATGGACGCGCTCGAACAGCAGGATCATGAAAACGCGATCGACGCGCTGATCCTGTCGGGCATCGGCTATGATACCGCCGCCCGCGTCGAGTACAGAGACGTCACGGCGCGGTTGAGCATGGCAGAGGAGGCGGTCGCGTGAATGAGCTGAGGATCGTCAGGGGAACCGATGTGAAGCTCTTTGTCGGTGATACGCCGCTCTTCGGTGTGATGGACTTTACTGCCGTTCAAAAGCAGCGATTCTACGATGTGTATGAGTATCTCCGAACGGAGCCGTATGAACGGATCCCGCTGGGATCGCGGTATGAGATCAGGCTCGAGCTCATGGCGCTGTTTGACGGACAACTGCCGACGCGGGAGGATTTTACACTGCGTGTAGAGGATAACGGCACAACGTATCATTATGAGAACTGTCGCGTGACGGAGCGAAAATCGGTGCTCAAGGGCAACCAAAAGGCTGTCGAGGTGTTCATCCTCGAAGCGGATCAGATGAGAAAAGCGGTGACAGATGATGAATGAAGAGATCGTATATGAAAGCTTCAATAACGATAGTGAACGGCTGTCACAGGAGCTGGAGCGCGACGCGCGGCGCTATAACAAGGCGTTCACCGAGGAAGAGGAGGTTAGGCTGATATGAAATGGGCACCGATGCGATTCGGCGGCGTGAGTATGCGCCATAATCCCGAAAAGCTCCATATCAGCGATAAAAATCGACTGCAGGAATACCTGTCGCCGTGCTGTGAGGCTGACTGTCAGGTTCTGGGCAGGGAGCTGTGCCGTGTATCGGGCGAGGGCGTATTGTTCGGGGCGGATTGTATCGAGCAGTATCACACGCTTGAAATGCTGCAGCGCGATCATACGCCCGCTAAGCTGGTACTGCCGAAAATGCAGCCACTGTACGCGTATCTCAAGGAGCTTTCCCTCTCGGCGGAGCCGCAGGATGACGTCCTGCACTACCGCTTTGTATTTGTGGAAACAAAGAGTCCGCGCAAGGCGTTGCAGGGAGAGCGGTATTATGTGACGGAATCATCGGGCGAGAGCCTGTGGGATATCGCCTACGTCTACGGCAGACCGATCGAAGAGCTGACGGCGCTGAATCCTCAGATCCCGCTGATCGACGATATCGGCGAGGGAGTGAGGGTAAGGATATGCTGAGATGTGAGCTGAAAGATGTTTACGGACAAAAAGTTTTGATGCCGCGGATCCTGTCTCTGCAGGTCGATGTGGACGAGGGTGTTCCGGCTGACGCGCTGTATGCGCTGTTTCCGTATACACCGACCGCGGAACTGTGTGAGATCACGCTTTACGACGGGGATGCCCCGATCTTTATCGGTGTGATCGATGAAGAGGAGCATATCTGTGAGCGTAGCGGCACCTATCTCAAGGTGAGCGCGCGTTCATTGGCGGCGCATTTGCTGGACAATGAGGCGATGCCGTGTGAATACGATCATCCGTCGCTTTCCCTGATGGTCGAGCGGTACACAAAGCCCTTCGGCGTCACCCTCGGGTCCGAGTCGGATGAGGTGTTCTTCGGCGAACAGAGCGTCACGAAGGGCACTTCCTGCTGGAAGGCGCTGAAGACCTTTTGTATCGCGTGCTATCTCACTCCGCCGCGCGTCAGCTCGACCGGGATGTTGTATCCGAAGGGCTTGGAGCACAGCGGGGTCACGGTGTTCGGCGGGGACGGCGTGCGGTATACCCGGCTGCGCGAGGTGAAAAAGCGCTGTGAGGAGATCTCAGCCGTCCATGTCAAAGCGACCAACGGCGGCGCCTATTCGTTCCCGATCCGTAATACTTCGGCAGAGGAGCGCGGCGTGCGCCGTGAGCGCTACCTGAACGCCGTATTGACAGAGAGCCCGATGAAGTGCGCCGACGCGATGATCAAAAACGGCGACAGTAGATCCTATGCGGTTTACCTGCGCTGTGAGGGATGTCTGCTGGGGGCAGAGGGGAATCGTGCCGTGATCGACGATCCCGTTCTCGTCGATTCGGACGAGCTCTATATCAGCGCGGTGCATTATCGGATGAAAGGCGACGGCGCGTACAGTAATATCACACTCAAGAGGAGGTCTTTTGATGTGGATCAATGAATATATGACAGGACGCTCATTCAGCGCGGCGGGAGCGTCCGCCGGAGAGATCCGATCGGCAAACAACGGCAACGTTTCGGTCAGCGCAACGCGCGACTACGGCGCACTGCCGCTGATCGCGCCCGCGGGGATCGCGTATGTGCCGGTCGCGGGCGCGCCTACCGTGGTGATGGAAGGCGCGGGCGGCGCGGTATGCTTGGGCGTAGCGGTAATGCCGCAGGAGGAGCTGCAGCCGGGCGAGCTGATGCTCTACTCCGCTGGCGGCGCCAGTATTGTGCTGAAAAACAGCGGCAAGGTGCTGATCAATGGCAGGGAGGTGTCGTGATGGACGTCAAGGTATCAAACGGCGATATCGCCATGACTGCTTCGGGCGATTATCTGTACATCACCGATATCGAAGAAGCCGTGCAGCGTGTGCGGATCTCGGCGCTGACGATGAAAGGCGACTTTGTTTATGACAGAGAGCTGGGCACGGATTATCGCGGACTCAGCGCGGATGACGAAATGTTATGCGAAAAGCTCGATATGCTGATCAAGGAGAGCTGTGCCGACATCTGTGACACACAGGTGGAGGTGCAGTCATGTGAAAACCTGATCGCCGTGATTAGGGTGAGCTATCGGAATAATGAAACGACTACGGAGGTGGATCTATCTGGAATCTTACAATGATATTTTAGAGAGAATGGTCGGTACATATGAGGCGGAAAGCGGATTTCGACCCGAGAATGAGTCGGATATCATGCTGCGCCTGCGTGTGCTGGCGGGCGAGATCTTTCAGGAGCGCGTTTATGCTGAATATATCCTCAGACAGATGTTCCCGACGACCGCGGAGGGCGAGTATCTGGAGGCGCACGCGGCACAGCGCGGATTATCCCGCAAGCACGGTACAAAGGCGGTGGGCAGTCTTGTGTTCACTGCCGAGAACGAATTGCACGATGAGATCCTGATCCCCGCGGGGACAACGGTTTGTACGACGGACAATATGCTGCGTTTTGTGACGGACAATGACGCCGTACTGGCAACCAACGCGCATACGGTCAGCGTCGACGCAACGGCGGCGCAGATCGGCAGCGAGTATAACGCTCGCTTCGGCAGTATCGGCATCATCGTCACGCCGGTGATCGGCGTCGCCTCCGTCAGGAATATCTCTTCCTTTACCGGCGGTACGGATGATGAGAGCGATGAAAAGCTCAGAGAGAGGGTAGCGGAAAGCTACCGCAATATCTCGAACGGCGCCAACGCCGCCTATTACCGCTCGATCGCGCTCTCGGTCGACGGCGTTTATGCCGCCTCGGCGGTCGGATGCAGCCGCGGCGTCGGCACGGTGGACGTTTATGTCTGTGACAGAGGCAGAATACTGGCGAATGAAAAGATACAGGAGATCCAGGCGCTGTTAGATGAAAAGCGCGAGGTGAATGTAGACGTCAGGGCGTATAATGCCGCCGAGCTTGTCATCAATCTCTATATCCGTCTTGCTGTGAAGGACGGTTATGATTTTGCCGCTGTTGCCGAGAACGTCAGGGTCGCCGTCACGGATTACATCAATGATCTGGGTATCGGCAACGATTTGTGGCTGAGCAACGTCGGCGAGGTGATCTATCATATCGAAGGGGTCTCGGATTATCGGTTTTTGGAGGGCTACGGCTCCGACAGGGAGATCCCGCCCACACGCTTTGCCAAGGCGGGCAGCATCTTAGTGAGGGATGTATGATGGCGGCATTTGACAAGATGAAAGAGCGCCTGCTCAAAGCGAGGGTGTATGACGATGACGCCGCGGCACTCTGTTGGGAGCTCAGGGCATACGCCGCGGAGATCGAGAGATTGTACGCACAGCTCAGAGAGATGTTTCAAGAGCGGTTCATCACAACGGCACAGGACATGGGGCTGAGCGCGTATGAGAGGATATTCGGCCCGGTGAGAGAGGATGAAACGGTCGAAGAACGCAGGCGACTGCTGCTGCTGAGACTGAATCTCGGCAACGGAGATTTCACCGTGGACGGATTTCGCAAGGCGCTGGACAGCTTCGGGCTGAGTTATACGATCAGCGAGTTTCCCGCGATCGGCAGGATGAACGTGATCTCAACGACGAATTATTCTCCTGCCGAGCAGGCGTGGATCAAACACGAGGTATCAAAGATCGTTCCCGCTCATATCGAATTCCAGCTCTCATTCAACACGATGACATGGGAACACTGGGACGCGCTGGACAGGACCTTCGGCGCCTTTGACAGCGACGATATGACATGGGATCAGATCGATAACCAAACCGATTCAGAGTAACATAACAGAAAGAAGGGTTTTATGGCAACCAGTAACTACACGCCGAATCTGCATCTGAGCGCATGGGAGGCTTCAGACCGCCCCAAACGCGCGGATTTTGTATCCGACAACACCATTATCGATACACAGCTCGGCGGACATATCGCGAACGGCAATATCCACTTGAACGCCGATGAAAAGGCTAAGCTGGACGAACCATACGTCGTCATGATGTATGCGGGCAACGGTGAGGCACAGCGCACCATCACGCTGGATTTCCATCCGAAATTTGTCTTTATCTACAAGCGCGGCGTACCGTTTGTGAGCTACAGCAACAGTGTGAATGTCGTCAATGCCGCCTCTGCCTCATACGGACAGGGTTCCAGCGTGGGCGTCAGCGTGACGAGCACCGGCGTTTCGGTGAGCGAGAGCTCGGCGTCGAACGGGGTCAGGGTGAGCCTGAATGAGAATCTCGCTCAGTATACCCTGATCGCGTTCAAATAACCGATCGATAAATAATCCAAAGCCTGATATGCAGGTGAGAAAAAAAGAAGCACTTCTGAGCGTTTGACTCAGAAGTGCTTTTTGGTATTCATCAGATCAGTGAGCGCTTATCTTTTAGCGGCACGACGGGGCACATAGACCTCGCCTGTGTCGGAGCGAGAAGAGCGGCGGGAATATCCCTCATCGTCATCCGCAAAACGGGATGTTCTGCGACGGGGCGGTTCTTCTTCATATTCGTCATATCTTTCTCTCTCTTCCATACGTGCCGCGGAAGAACGATAGGCAGAGGAAGAACGTCTGCGCTCAAGGCGCTCAGCCTTTTTGACCGCGCTCCTGTGCGCGATGGTCGCAATAATGAAGTACAGGATACCTATTACGGAAAGTCCCAGAAGGGCATAGCCGACATAGAGGATCCAGTAGCCGTTATCCTCGACCTTGGTGTTTTCCTTGATGGCGGAGAAGTCAGTCACACCGGTCTGTACGGTTTTTTCATCCAGGGTGATATCGCTCCACTCGTTCGGCTTCGCGTCTTCCGCGCTCATACCGGAGGAATTATAGAGAGAAGAGGATACCGAGCCGGCTGCCGATTCCGTACTGCTGACAACATAGTTGTTGCTGTTGGAAGGATCGCCGTAATAAACCGGAGCGTTATCTTCGACCGTACCGGCATTACCGGAGTCATAACCGGAATTGTAGCCGGAGTCGTATCCGGAGTTATAACCGGAATCAGAACCGGAATTGTAACCGGTATCGCCGCCGGAATTATAATCGCCGCCGCCGGTTTGACCGCCCTGGTCGCCGCCGCCGGTCTGACCACCCTGGTCACCGCCGCCGGTCTGACCGCCCTGGTCACCGCCGCCGGTCTGACCGCCCTGGTCACCGCCGGTTCCCTGACCGCCCTGGTCGCCGCCGGCTGACTGACCGCTTTGGCCACCGCCGCCGGTCTGACCGTCGCCTTCATCCGCGTGACAAATGACCATCACGGCACCGGATATCATAAAGACGACTGCTATCAAAAGAGAGATAAATCTAAGTGATTTCTTCATAAAATCAACTCCGTTTATTATTAGTCTTTATCTTAGTCTCAAACATGGAGGGTTTATAGCTGTTGCATGCGGAGGAGGGCTGTACATTCAGATCTTCCGCGAGCTTCTTTAAGAGAGCGTCAAAGTCTTCGCCCTTCATGGACTGGAGAACCTTTTTGCTGTTTTCAGAGTCGTTGATGTAAGCGTCGGTCTGCTTCTCGATCGGTTCACGGTAAATCATATAGATCTGCTTGGTGTTTTCATCCTCACCGATCTGAACCGTCATTGCCTGACCGTCCTTCATATCCTTGATGGTTTTGAGGAGTTCATCGGTCGTGTTTTCATCGATGACCTCAACATTTGCGGTAGTGGGATCTTCGGTGACCTTGTAATCCTCCATATACTTTTTAACGACGTCGTCATAAGAGGTGCCGTTGGAAACGTCGGACGCGTAACCTTCAAATGACGAGGTGTACTTTGCAATCTCTTCTTCCGAGAGGGGAGTGCTGCTGGCGGAAGCGGTGGAAGTCATCGCGTCGGTCTGTTCATTATCCGCAGATGTGTAGAGGTTAGCGGAGAAATACTTGTAAGAGGTGTAGTTCTTTGTGAAGTAATCGGTCAGATCCGGGGTGGATACCGCGGAGGGGCCGCCCTCGCTGTACTCAGCCTCGAACGCCGCGTTCTTCTCGGCGATATTGATGGTGTACTCCGCCATGAAGAAGGAATCGAAGCTGACGCCGCAGGGCTCGAGAACCGCCTTGAGGCTCTGATCCCAGTATGCCTGCTGGATATAGGTCTTAGCCTGATCCAATTCAGCCTGATCGACCGTGCATCCGAGCTCATTGAACTTGGTCTCGATCGCGACCGCGTTCTGGAGCTTTTCCTTTGTCTTATCGGTGATCCAATCCTCTGCTACGGCAGTGTTGCCGTCCTCATCGGTGATCTCGATCTTGAGGAAGGATTTCTTGCCGTCGTATTTGCCTGTCGCGGCATCATAAAGATCGCTCTTCTGCGCGAGGGTCTGTGCCTCGTTATACGCGCTGTACATATAGTAGACGTATACGCCGATGGGCAGCTCGACGCCGTCCTTCTGGTAAGCGTACTGCTTGGAAAGTGAGCAGGAGGCTACCGAGAGCGCCATGACGAGTGCAAGCACAACGCAGAGGATTTTCGTAAAATTCTTCATTTTAATTACCGTCCTTTGTACTTATCACGGGAAGGATAACTGCATTTTTCCGCATGATAATATGATTTAACTAATATAATATACACTATTTTTGCGCTTTTGTCCAGTTTATTGGGGCAAAAAATCGATTATTAACAGAATGTTAGTATTTGATTCTAAAAAAGAATAATAGCTATGCAGAAAAACAGGGCAGGAAGTCCTGCCCTGATTAATGATCGATTTGATGTATAGGTGTATTGATCCATGCGAAAACCGCAGGCTCAATCGGAAAAGATCGCCTTGAGCGTGTCGATGACCTTATCGGTTTTCTTCACACGAACCGCGATATAGGGCTTTCCGCCGGCGGAAAGCATCGCCCTGCCCGCCATCTTGCTGATCAGCTCGGGCACCTCCTTGCGGCGGATGTCGTTCAGATACAGCAGCAGCGAGGTATCGTTCTGTCGGATCTCATAGACGCCGATCGCGGCGGCACGGTTGCGTACCAGCGCGATATCGACCAGCCCCATGACCGATGCGGGTACGTCGCCGTAGCGATCCAACAGCTCGTCGATGACGTCACGCGCGTCCTCCCCGGAGCGGATGTCGGAGATCCGGCGGTAGGCGTCGAGGCGGTTGGAGAGGCTTTCGATGTAGCTCTCGGGGATATGCGCCTGCACCTGCACGTCGATCAGGCAGTCGTGTTCCTCAACGGATTCGGGCTGTTCGCCCTTCTCCTCGCGCACGGCGTCGCCGAGGAGCTTGATGTACATATCGTAGCCGACGTCCTCCATGTGACCGTGCTGTTCCGCGCCGAGGATGTTGCCCGCGCCGCGCAGCTCGAGGTCACGCATGGCGATCTTGAAGCCCGAACCGAACTCCGTGAATTCACGGATCGCGGTCAGGCGCTTTTGGGAGATATCCGACAGCACCTTGGCACCGTTGTAGGTGAAATAGGCGTAGGCGCGGCGGGAGGAGCGTCCGACTCTGCCGCGGATCTGGTGCAGCTGAGAGAGCCCGAAGCGGTCGGCATTCTCGATGATCAGGGTGTTGGCGTTCGGCAGATCGACGCCGGTCTCGATGATGGTGGTGCAGACGAGGACATTGACCTCTTGATTGAGCATTTTACGCCATACGTCGCTGAGCTCCTGCTCGCTCATCTTGCCGTGACCGACGGCGATATTGGCTTCGGGAATCGCCTCGCCGATGCGGATCGCCTTTGCTTCGATCCCTTCAACGTTGTTGTAGAGATAAAATACCTGACCGCCGCGCCTGAGCTCTCTGCGGATCGCCTCATTGATGACGGCGGAGTCGTGCTCGAGCACATAAGTCTGGACGGGATGACGGTCGAGAGGCGCTTCTTCGATGACGGACATATCGCGGATGCCACTCATCGCCATGTTCAGGGTGCGGGGGATGGGGGTCGCCGAGAGGGTGAGGATGTCGATGTTCTTGCGCATCTCTTTGAAATGCTCTTTTTGCGCCACGCCGAAGCGCTGTTCCTCGTCGATGATCGCAAGCCCCAGATCGCGGAATTCCACATCCTTTTGCACCAGACGGTGGGTGCCGATGATCATGTCGATCTCGCCGCGCTTCAGCTTTTCGAGGATCTCCTTCTGCTGAGCGGGTGAGCGGAATCGGGAGAGCAGCTCCACGCGGATCGGGTAGCCGTCAAAGCGGTTCAGCACGGTCTGGTAGTGCTGCCAAGCGAGGATGGTGGTGGGGCAGAGCAGGGCGCATTGCTTGCTGTCGGACACACACTTGAATGCCGCCCGCAGCGCGACCTCGGTCTTGCCGAATCCGACGTCGCCGCAGAGCAGTCGATCCATCGGAACGGCGCGGGTCATATCGTGCTTGATCTCGTCACAGCAGCGCAGCTGATCCTCGGTCTCCTCATAGGGAAAGCCTGCTTCAAAATCATGCTGCCACTCGTTGTCGTCGGAGAAGGCGTGACCCTGCGCCTGCATGCGCTTGGAGTAGAGCTCGATCAGCTCCTTCGCCATCTCCTTGGCGGCGGCTTTGACCCTGCGCTTGGAGTTGACCCATTCCTTGGAGCCGAGTCGGTTGAGCTTGACGCGGCTGTTTTCCTTGGGACCGATGTATTTTGCCACCAGATCGAGCTGGGTGACGGGGACATAGAGGTTGTCGCCCTTGGCGTACTCGATCATGATGTAGTCCTTCAAAAAGCCCTGCACATCCATTTTGCGGATGCCGCGGTAGATGCCGATACCGTGGATGGAGTGTACCACGTATTCACCCACGGAAAGCTCGCTGAGATTGTAGACCGCCTTGCCGTCCTTGGGGGTACGGCGGCGTTTCTTTTTGTAAGAGGTGCTAAATGCTGACAGGGTGTATAGGATGAAATTCTGTTCGGGGTATTCGATGCCCGCGCTGAGCATACCGGGCATAATATAGACGAATCCGCGCTCGGCGTCGTCCAATTCCTTGACATAGCGGGCGTTGACGCCCTTTTCGTTGAGGAGGGTGCAGAGGTTCTCGGCGCCCTTTTCGGTACCGGCGAGGATGACGACCGCCATACTGCCGTAGCCGATATCCTCCAGATCCTCGATCAGCGCGGTGCTTTGTCCCGACCACGGTGAGGTCTGGCGCGCGTTGAAGGTCACCGCGGCAGACAGCTCCGTATTGTAGGACGAGTGGGAGAAGGTGTCGAGGAAGATCGCCGCGCGGTCGAGCAGAATGTTCATGCTCTGCGTGAAGTTGAGGGAGTAGGTCTCAAAGCCGCGGCATAATACGCCGTCCGCAAACAGCGCCTTGAGTTCCTCCTTTTCATGGAAGTCCATGGAGCGGTCGCGTTCCTTGACATTTTTGTATTCGGAGATAAAGACGATCTCGTTATCGTCAAAATAATCGAAGAGGGTAGCGGGCTTGTCATAGACCAGAGAAATGTATTTATCATAGGTCGCAAAGCTCAGCCCCGAGCGCAGCATATCCGCTTCCTTTTGCAGTCGTTCCTTTGCCATTTGACTGCCTTCGCTTTTGAGATAGGCGGCCTTTCGGCTGATCTTGTCGGCGAGCTTTTCTTTGTCGTCGATCAAAATCTCGCCCGAGGGGGTCAGCTCGATCTCTTCGCAGTAATCGGTGCGGCGCTGGGTCTCGACGTCGAAGTAGTTGATCGTGTCGATCTGATCGCCCCACAGCTCGATACGCACGGGCGCGTCGCTGTCGGGCATGAACAGGTCGATGATGCCGCCGCGGATGGAGAACTGACCGCTGCCCTCGACGTTGTCGCAGCGCTCATAGCCGAGCAGGATCAGGGATTTTTCAAAGGCGGGCAGGTCGATCTCGACGTCGGGCTTGAGTGTTTTGCTGACAGATCGCAGGACATCCTTGGGGATAGTGAACTGTGCCGCCGCATCGAGCGTGGCGATGACGACGTCATAGTCGCCGCTGAGCATACGGCTGAGGACATTCAGGCGCTGGTGTTCGTATTCATGCGACTTAACCTGGGACGGGATGTAGATGAAATCCTTCTTCGGATAGACCAGCGCGCGCAGTCCCATAGCGCTCAGATCGTTGCACAAAATCTGCGCTTCCTGCTCATTTTGGGCAACACAAAAGGCTCTGACGGCGTTATCCCGGCAGAGCGACGTGATGATATTGGCTTTGTGAACGCCCGATACGCCGATCGCCGCGGCGTGTGACCGGGTATGGACGGCATTGTCCAGCGCCTTGTACTGCTTGGTGCGTTGGATGACATGGTCTAAAAATTGCATAGGCGTGTTAAAAGCCTTCCCCTTGAGGGGAAGGTGGGCAATTTGCCGGACGAACATGTTCGGCAAATTGGTCGGATGAGGTGGAAACCTTTCAAGTATATCAATTCACGGGATGAAGCAGGAACGCTTCCACCTCATCCGTCTCGCTTGGTCGCTCGACACCTTCCCCTCAAGGGGAAGGCTTTTGATTAATTGTAAAGGTTCATCGCCTTGTCGATGTCGCCGTCGACGATGTATTCCACCGCGCCCTTGATATCGGGCAGACGTTCGGCGATGAGCTTTTTGTCCTTGTCGGTAAAGCGGCTGAGCACCCAGTCCTTGAGCTCATAATCGGGATGCGGCTTTTTGCCGATGCCGATCTTGACGCGCGGGAACTCGTCGGAGCCGCTGAGATAGATGATGTTCTGCAGTCCCTTTTGTCCGCCGTCCGAGCCCTTGCGGCGGATGCGGATCACGCCGACGTCAAGGGAGATGTCATCAGACAGTATCACAACCTGTTGGGGCGGGATCTTGTAGAAGTTCATCGCCTCGGTGACCGCCTGACCGCTGAGGTTCATATAGGTGGAGGGCTTCATCAGCAGACAGCGCTTGCCGCTGATCCTCGCCTCGCTGACGGTGGATTTGAATTTGATCTTGTTGATCTTCACACCCAGCTCCTCGGCGATATAGTTGATGGCGATGAAGCCCGCGTTATGGCGGGTGCCCTCATACTGCTTGCCGGGATTGCCGAGTCCGACGATAATGTACTCGATGCTGTTGTTGGTGAATTCTTTCTTTTTGAAAAGCATTTTGTTTATACTCCAAAGAAAGGGAGCGGCAAGGCTCCCTTTCACAATCAATCAGTTGAGATTGCCACACTCCCGATACTCATGTCGGGAGTTCGCAATGACATTTGTTATACAAACATCGGAGAAACCGGCTTGTCCTCGTAGATCCTCTCGATCGCCTCGGCGAACAGCGGAGCGGTGGAGAGTACGGTGAACTTGTCGAGCATCTTCTCCTCGGGGATCGGAACGGTATCCAGCAGGATACATTCCTTGATCGCGCTGTCGCGGATGCGGTCGATCGCGGGTCCGGAAAGTACCGCGTGAGAAGCGCAGGCGTATACCTCGGTAGCGCCGCCCTTTTCGACGATCGCGTTCGCGGCGTTGCACAGGGTGCCGGCGGTGTCGATCATATCGTCGACGAGGATGCACTTCTTGCCCCTGACCTCACCGATGATGTTCATGACTTCGGAAACATTGGCGCGCTGTCTGCGTTTGTCGATGATCGCGATGGGGCAGCCGATCTTAGCCGCGAAGTTACGCGCTCTGGTAACGGAACCGAGGTCGGGAGATACGACAACAAATTCGTCCGCATGACCCTCGACCTTCTTCTTCATGTGCTTCGCGAGCATCGGAGCGCCGACAAGATGGTCGACGGGGATGTTGAAGAAGCCCTGGATCTGAGCCGCGTGCAGATCCATCGTCAGCAGACGGTCCGCGCCGGCGGTGGTGATCAGGTCGGCAACCAGCTTGGAAGAGATCGGATCACGAGCCTTGGCTTTGCGATCCTGACGCGCATAGCCGAAGTACGGAACAACGGCGGTAATGGAAGAAGCGGAAGCTCTCTTCATCGCGTCGATCATTATCAAAAGCTCCATGAGGTTGTCGTTGACGGGCGAGCAGGTCGACTGCACGATGAAGCAGTCGGAACCGCGGACGGATTCATGCAGAGATACCGCGATCTCTCCGTCCGAGAAGGTGGCGCAGTCGCTCTTACCGAGCGGGATGCCTAAGCAATCCGCAATGCCGTGAGCGACAGCCTTGTTGGAGTTGAGCGTAAAAATCTTGATGTCCTTACCGTGTGAATTCATTATGTGTCCCCCTAAATGAATTATTGTAATAATGTATATTAACCTTGCGGTTTGGATGCGGTTCAGGCTCCCTTTCCCAAGGGAGCTGTCGCGAAGCGACTGAGGGTTGAATCATTTCATGATGGATACTACCAAAGGGGATGAGCAACCCTCCGACCAAATCGGCAAGTCGGTTTGCCCACCTCCCTTAGGAAAGGGAGGCTTTAATACCCCTTTGCTCTCGCGATCTCATTCAACTCAGCCAGCTGAGCGGGATCGTTGGCGCCGAGGACGGTGTCGGGTGACTTCGCCGTGAAAGCGCCGACCTTTTTGCCGTTTTGCAGGAGCAGATAAAGCGCGTCGGGCAGATAATATTCTTTTGCGGAATTATTCGCCTTGATATTGTCCAGTACGCTGAGCAGATCGGCGGTATCGAACCAGTAGCCGCCGGAGTTGACCTCTTGGATCTTGAGGGTCGCTTCATCGGCTTCTTTCTGTTCAACGATATTCTTTAAGGTGCCGTCGGCATTGCGGACGATCCTGCCGTAGCCGGTCGGGTCGTCGAGCATTGCGCTGATGACGGTCGCGGAAGCGCCGCTCTCGTTATGATCGTTGTATGCGTCGGCGATGGTTTCGGTATCCATGAACGGCGCGTCACCGCACAGGATCACGACGTCGCCGCCTTTTTCGCTAAGAAAATCCTTCGCCATCATCACGGCGTGACCCGTGCCGAGGCGTTCGCTCTGCAGTACATGAGATACCGCAAAGGGAAGGGAGTCAAGATACGCTTCGGTGACTTCGGTCTTGAAGCCGGTGACGACGCAGATGTCGTCGATCCCCGCCGCCTTGACCGCGTCAATGACCCAACGGAGCATCGGCTTGCCCAGTACTTCATTCATGGGCTTCGGAATATCGGATTTCATTCGTTTTCCTTCGCCGCCGGCGAGGATAACGGCACATTTGTTGTTCATGAATTAACCTCACATATCATCATAATGAAAACGGAATCACACCGACCGGGCTTTGCAAACAATCACAGAAGAGTATTCCCCCGCGCGGAGCGAGTCGCCTTCATGATTCACTATTCATTATTCATTTTTCACTGCGCGAAGCGCACTTGGGCGCTCTCGTAGATAATACTATTATCGCATATATTTTTTTATTTGCAAGAACTAATTACAAAAATATGACAATTTTATCATTTTCAACAATATCCACAAAATATGCGAATGACTTTTGTGCCCCTTTTTTTGGCTTTTTTCTCTTTTGTATAGTATTTTCGTGCGGGTTTTGTTATAATACAACTGTATATGTATGCTGTGGCAAAATATGTCGCAGTCCTTACTATAACAAACTTTTAGGAGGAGATTCCAATGAGCAAAAAATGGGTTTACCTTTTTAAAGAAGGTAACGCTGACATGAGAGAACTTCTCGGCGGTAAAGGTGCTAACCTCGCTGAGATGACCAACATCGGTCTGCCTGTTCCTCAGGGCTTCACGATCACCACAGAGGCTTGTACTCAGTATTATGAGGACGGCCGCCAGATCAATCCTGAGATCCAGGATCAGATCAATGAGTATATCGGTAAGATGGAAGAGATCACCGGTAAGAAGTTCGGTGACAAGGAGAATCCGCTTCTCGTATCCGTTCGTTCCGGCGCGCGTGCTTCCATGCCCGGTATGATGGACACCATCCTGAACCTCGGCCTGAACGAGGAAGTTGTAGAGACCATCGCTGTACAGAGCGGTAATCCCCGCTGGGCTTGGGACTGCTACAGAAGATTTATCCAGATGTATTCCGACGTTGTTATGGAAGTCGGTAAGAAGTATTTTGAAGAGCTCATCGATGAGATGAAGGCTGACCGCGGCGTTACTCAGGACGTCGAGCTGACCGCTGAGGACCTCAAGGAACTCGCAGGCAAGTTCAAGGCTGAGTACAAGGCAAAGATCGGCGAGGATTTCCCGACCGATCCCAAGGAGCAGCTCATGGGCGCTGTCAAGGCTGTATTCCGTTCCTGGGATAACCCCCGCGCGAACGTATATCGCCGCGACAACGATATCCCCTACAGC
>CACWXE010000004.1 GCA_902764715.1 uncultured Ruminococcus sp.
ATTGGTAGTGTACTTCTCAAAGTTCTTGATGAAGCGCTCCGCCAGATCCTTAGCCTTGTCGTCCCATTCCTTGGGATCGGCATAGGTATCTCTGGGATCGAGGATGCCGGTGTCTACGCCGGGCAGCTCGGTCGGAACCTCAAAGTTGAAGTAGGGGATGGTCTTGGTGGGAGCGTTCTTGATGTCGCCGCCGAGGATCGCGTCGATGATGCCGCGGGTGTCCTTGATGGTGATGCGCTTGCCGGTGCCGTTCCAGCCGGTGTTGACCAGATACGCCTTCGCGCCGCTCTTCTCCATGCGCTTGACCAGCTCCTCAGCGTACTTGGTCGGATGCAGCTCGAGGAACGCCTGACCGAAGCAAGCGGAGAAGGTGGGAGTCGGCTCGGTGATGCCGCGCTCCGTGCCCGCCAGCTTTGCGGTAAAGCCGGAGAGGAAGTAGTACTGGCACTGCTCGGGAGTCAGGATGGATACGGGAGGCAGTACGCCGAACGCGTCAGCGGAAAGGAAGATGACGTTCTCAGCCTCGGGGCCGGCGGAAATGCCGTTGACCTTCTTCGCGATCTTCTCGATGTGCTCGATCGGATAAGAGACGCGGGTGTTCTCGGTCACGCTCTTGTCGTTGAAGTCGATCTTGCCGTTTTCATCGACGGTTACGTTCTCAAGCAGCGCGTCGCGCTTGATGGCGTTATAGATATCAGGCTCGGATTCTTTATCCAGACCGATGACCTTCGCGTAGCAGCCGCCCTCAAAGTTGAAGACGCCGTTGTCGTCCCAGCCGTGCTCGTCGTCGCCGATCAGCAGACGCTTGGGGTCGGTGGACAGAGTGGTCTTGCCGGTGCCGGACAGACCGAAGAAGATAGCGGTGTTCTTGCCCTCCATATCGGTGTTGGCGGAGCAGTGCATAGAAGCGATGCCCTGCAGGGGCAGGTAGTAGTTCATCATAGAGAACATACCCTTCTTCATCTCGCCGCCGTACCATGTGTTCAGGATGACCTGCTCACGAGAGGTGACGTTGAAGATCGCCGCGGTTTCGGAGTTGAGCCCCAGCTCCTTGTAGTTCTCGACCTTCGCCTTGGAAGCGTTGTAGCTGATGAAATCGGGCTCAAAGCTCTTGAGCTCTTCCTCGGTGGGCTGGATGAACATGTTCTTGACAAAGTGAGCCTGCCAAGCGACCTCCATGATGAAGCGGATCGCCATGCGGGTATCTTTGTTCGCGCCGCAGAAGCAGTCTACGACATAGAGCTTCTTGCCGGAGAGTTCCTCGAGCGCGAGCTTCTTGCACTCGTCCCAAGCCTCCTGAGAAGCCGGATGGTTATCGTTGGGATATTCGGGAGTCGTCCACCAGACGGTGTCTCTGGAAGTGTCGTCCATGACGATGAACTTGTCTTTGGGCGATCTGCCGGTATAGATACCGGTCATGACGTTGACGGTGTCCAGCTCGGTGAGCTGACCCTTATCGAAGCCTGTCAGCGCGGGATCCATCTCATCCTTAAATAGCTGTTCGTACGAGGGATTGTAAACGATCTCCTGTACGCCGTTGATACCATACTTGGTTAAATCAATCATAAATATACCTCCTGTTGCGGATAATATGGACTGTCGTTGCGAAGCCATCGACACACGTATCACACGCGTATGACACGCGTGTCGGGGCTGTGGCAATCTCGCCCTAATTACCCACTATAGTATTACAGGATAAATTATCCTATATTTCAAGGCAAAAGTCAAGTACCCGCGAGAATTATAATGATACAGATGGGTATACATCCGAGGAAACATGTCAAAGATATGGACAGATACGCAGATTTGTGTAAAAAGCTGCCCCCGAGAGATCTCAGGGGCAACCAGATCGAAAGATATGGATTATACCAGCTTTGCGCTGATGGTCGCAACGCCGTCCTCGGTGACGCTGTCGCAGGCAAAGACAAGTTTTTTTGTCTCGGCTGTACCGTCGGTATAGGTGATTTTCGCTTCGACCGAAACACGCTCCAAAAGCGCGGTATAGAGGGTGCTTGAGCAATCTGCGATACTGAATTTGCTGTCGTCGTAATCCTCTTGCAAGGCAGGCATTTCCAGCTTTGCTCTCGCGTGGTCAAACCAATCGCGGATCGCCTGCCGCGTTTCCTTGGAGAGGGTCGTATCTGCGGTGTCGGCAGAAAATCCCAGAAGGGTAAACATCTTTTCGTCCTCTTCCACAGAGATGACCTCGGACTGGTTCAGGCTTTTCTTATTCTCGCCCTGTGCGCCGATACTTCCGTTTTTGACCGTGTAGAGAACGTCGTCAACCTTCTCACCCTCGACCCTGATATTAAAAGCAAAGCTGTAGGTCATCGTGACCTCGTCGTTTTCCTCATGGAAATCTCCGCCAACCCCGTTCAGCGTACCGACAGGAGTATAGCCGCTGTCGAATATTTCGGCGGCGTTCACGGTAATGATAAAGGGGCTTTCTTTCGGGGAAAGGGCGCTGATGCCGAATACCGCTCCGAATAAGAGTGCGAGCGCAAGCGACGCTGCGATAACGTTCCGCTTGATATGATTCGATTTTCTGTTTTTCATAGGGATGATCTTCTCCTTTTTTTCACTGTCCCTGACGGCGGACAGCATATGATCCACAACCCTTTCGGGTGCTTTGATGCTGTCCATCGTCTGTTCATACAGGCTTTTCTTCATTTTCTTTCCTCCTCAAGGATGGTTTTGAGCTTTTTGCGTGCACGCCGCAGGTCGGAGCTGACGGTGTTGGGGTTTATGCGCAGGATTTCGGCGATTTCTGAGATCGTGTATTTCTCATAGTAGTACAGATAGATGATGTTCCGCTGCTTCTTCGGCAGTTCGAAAATCTCCTCCATCACGAGCTCCTGCTCGGGAGCTTCAAGCGTCAGATGGTTTTCGAGGCCCTCGGTGCGGGTCTGCCACACCAGCCGCCGAAAGCCGTTACACTTGTTGACGGTGATGCGGATCAGCCAGTATTTCACCCCTTCGTCGGTTTTGTCAGTGGGGCATTTGGTGATCAGCTCCGTCAGGACATCCTGAAGGATATCCTCCGCATCGGCGGGATTTTTCAGATTGTTCAGCGCGATGCGATAGATCATATCGGAGTAACTCCGGATATAGAATTCTGCTTTTTCGGTACCGAGTTTGATAAAGCTGACCTCCTTTCACCTATAACACGTTTTTGAACGGGCGTTTTCGTGCATTATGAAAATATGAAAATATTTTAACAAAAAGATTCTGTTGACAAATACCCCTATAGGGTATATAATGAGCGCAGAGATACCCCGAGGGGGTATATGACAATACTGAAGAATGAAGAATGATTGTTTCTCCCTTTGGTCGATCATTAGAACAATCCCTCAGTCGCCCGACACGTATGTCAGGCGACAGCCCCCTTTACCAAAGGGAGCCCTATGGAATCCTGCGGATTCCGAATTTATATTGATGAATACACCATTTGATAAACCGAAAAAACGGAGGGTATTTTATGCCGTGTGAACACTGCTTATCACAGAAGAAAACCGAGAGAACAGAGGAAGAGAAGAAAAAGCTGATCAACCGCCTGTCCCGCATCGAGGGGCAGATCCGCGGGATCCGCAATCTGGTGGAAAACGACGCCTACTGCGTGGATATCCTCACCCAGAGCGCCGCGGCGAAAAACGCCTTTGCCGCCTTTAACCGCGAGCTGCTGCGCCGCCATATCGAGGGCTGCGTGGTGCGCGACATCAAAAACGATGAAGCGGATATCGACGAGCTGATGGACATCATCGGGAAGTTGATGAAATGAACAATAGACTCCCTTTTCTAAGGGAGCTGTCACCTGACGCTTGCGTCAGGATAACTGAGGGTTGAAAAACGTATATTTGATGACTGTTTATCTTTCATCTTACCATACGCGACAACCCTCCGCCCCTTGACACGCGTGTCCGGGGCACCTCCCTTAGAAAAGGGAGGCAAAAAGGGAGAATTGATATGGAACGCTATGATGTAGGCGGAATGAGCTGCGCTGCATGTTCGGCGCGGGTCGAAAAGGCTGTCGGCAAGGTCGACGGCGTGACCTCCTGCTCGGTGAGTCTGCTGACCAACTCGATGGTCGTCGAGGGCAGCGCGAGCGCTGACGAGATCATCGGCGCTGTGGAACACGCCGGCTATACCGCCAAGGCGCAAAACGCCGCGACAAAACAAAACAACAAAATAAAAATCGAAAAGCCGAACGAGGTCAAGCCGCTTGTTCAGCGCTTCATTATCTCGCTCGTGCTGCTGCTCGTACTGATGTATTTTTCGATGGGGCACGTGATGTGGCACTTTCCTTTGCCGCCGTTTTTCGAGGGCAACCCCATCGCGATCGCGCTGGTGCAGATGGTCCTCAGCGCCGCGGTGATGATCATCAACAAGCGATTCTTTGTCAGCGGCTTCAAAGGGCTGATTCACCGCGCGCCGAACATGGACACGCTGGTATCCCTCGGCTCCGCGGCGAGCTTCATATGGAGTGTTTACGAGCTGTTCATGATGACGGCAACAGAGGGTGAAGCGCGGATGAGCCTGCTGCACGGACTGTACTTTGAATCCGCCGCCATGATACTCGTGCTCATCACGCTGGGCAAGATCTTAGAAGCGCACAGCAAGGGCAAAACGACCGACGCCCTGCAATCGCTGATGGACTTATCCCCGAAAACCGCCGTCGTGGAACGCGACGGAAAAGAGGTGGAAGTCCCGATCGAGGCGGTGAACATCGGTGATATCTTCATCCTGCGCCCGGGTATGAGCGTGCCGGTGGACGGCGTGGTCATCGAGGGCGAGAGCACGCTCGACGAAAGTATGCTGACTGGTGAGAGCATCCCTGTCGATAAGGCGTTGGACGCGCAGGTCTACTCCGCGACCATCAACCAAAACGGTTATCTCAAATGCCGCGCCACCCGCGTGGGCGAGGACACGACCCTGAGTCAGATCATCCGCACCGTCTATGAGGCGTCCGCCACCAAAGCGCCGATCGCGCGTATCGCCGACAAGGTGTCCGGCGTATTCGTGCCGGTCGTCATCGGGATCGCGCTGATCACCTTCATTATCTGGCTGATCACCGGCGCAGAATTCTCCTACGCGCTCGAGCGAGGGATCTCGGTGCTCGTGATCTCCTGCCCCTGCGCCCTAGGCTTGGCTACGCCCGTATCGATCATGGTCGGCAACGGCGTAGGCGCAAAGGCGGGCATCCTGTTCAAGAACGCCGAGGCGCTGGAAACTGCGGGCAAAACGCAGATCGTCGCGCTCGACAAAACCGGCACCATCACCAAGGGTTCGCCCGAGGTCACCGACCTTGTACCCGCCGACGATGTGACCGAAACCGAGCTGTTACAGATCGCGTACAGCATCGAAAAGCTCAGCGCCCATCCGCTGGCGGAGGCGGTCACGGTATACGCCGAGGGAAAAAACACCTCTGCTCTGCCCTGTGAGGATTTCCGAAATCTTTCGGGTCACGGTCTGTCGGGTGAGATCGACGGAGAGACCGTCTATGCGGGATCGCCCCGTTTTATCCGCTCCAAAATCAAATTCAATGAGGACAGCGAAAGAAAAACCAACGCGTTGGCAAGCACATTGGCGGGCGACGGCAAAACGCCAATGCTGTTCGCAAAAGGCGGCAGACTGCTTGGCGTGATCGCGGCGGCTGACGCCGTCAAGGATGACAGCAAGACCGCGGTCAGGGAGCTGGCTGAGCTGGGCGTCCGCACGGTCCTGATCACAGGCGACAATGAGAATACTGCCACAGCGATCGCAAACACTGTCGGAATCGAAAAAATATACGCAAGCATATTGCCCTCGGGCAAGAGCGATATTATCAACGAGCTCAAGCACTACGGCAAGACCGCGATGGCGGGCGACGGCATCAACGACGCGCCCGCGCTGACCGCCGCGGACACCGGAATCGCCATCGGCTCTGGCTCGGATATCGCGATCGACTCGGCGGATGTGGTACTGGTCGGCTCTAAGCTGACCGATCTGACCGCCGCGATCCGTCTGTCGCGCCAAACCCTGCGCAACATCCACCAAAACCTGTTCTGGGCGTTCATCTACAACATCATCGGCATCCCGCTTGCGGCGGGGTTATGGATCCCGATCTTCGGCATCGCGCTGAATCCGATGTTCGGCGCGGCGGCAATGAGCCTGAGCAGTTTTTGCGTCGTCAGCAACGCCCTGCGGCTGAATCTGTTCGATCCGCACAAGCACAAAAAGAGTCACAAAACGGCTGTGGCACTGCCCGCGGCTGATGAAAATACCAACAGTAAAGGAGAACCCAAAACCATGAAAACCGTGATCAATGTTGAGGGCATGATGTGCCCGATGTGCGAAAAGCACGTAAAAGAATCCATCGAAAAGAATCTGAACGTCGAGAGCGTCACCGCCTCTCACGAAGCGAACAAGGTCGAGATCATCTCCGCCGAGCCGATCGACTACGACAAAGCGGCGGCGGCGATCACCGACGCGGGCTACACGCCCAAGGGAATTGCGGAATAAGGGTGCGCTGCGGAGACCTTTTTCGACTGAAAAATGAATACTGAAAACTGAAGAATGAAGAATCGAAGTATCTCCCTTCGGTCGGTCAATTAGTGCAATTCCTCAGTCGCCAACGGGCGACAGCTCCTTTTACCAAAAGGAGCCTTGGGAAGCGACTACTCATATTAAATGTTTCTGACAAAAAGAACGCAGTCGGTTTTGATGCCGACTGCGTTCTTTCTTTGTGTATATTTTGTTGGATTTTGCGATGACTGCTTATTAGCTGATCAGATACCGCTGCAAGCGGGTCGCGTCGAGGATCGTGCGCTCGCCGTCGCGGTCGAAGTCGGAGTAATACTTGACGGAATATCTCCACAAGCCGTCGTCCGCCTTGATCTCGTCATCAGCGGGATATTCCCGTATATTCACCTCACAACGCTGAATGATGGTCACGTCGATGACAGAAAGCTCGTTATCACGGTCGAGGTCGCCGATCAATCTGCCGCCGCCGAGCTCGTCAAACACCTTGACAAAGTCGGCATAACCGCCGCGTGCCGCTGACTGTGCGTCCACAAAGGTATCGTTCTTGACGTCATAGACGCCGTAGCCGGAATCAAACGGAATACCGCAGCTGCCGAGCAGGATAACGCGGTTACCGATGATGGTCGCAAACTCCATTGGCGTTTGAACATTGGAACAACCGTAAACCAGTATCCAGTCGCAGTCTCCGGTTACGTCCGTATGATAATACAGCTCGCTGTATGCCGTTACCTCTGCGTTCGCAACTGCTCTTGTACAAAGAACTCTGAATTGTTCTTCTCTCTGTTCAGCGGGATAATCGATATTGTTTTCAATCGGTTCTATCGGCAATCCCTCGTCATCAAAATAGATTCCTTCTACCTCGTTATATGCGGCAGCGGCTTCGATCTGCGCCTTGGTCAAGTTCGCGTTGATGCACAAACAGTAGGTCTCGTTGATACACGCTTCATCCAAAGAAAACGCTTCGATAAAACTGTTGACGGCGGCAGCTTCCTGCTCAAAAACGATCCGATTATAGATCATTCGATAAGCATCCACTTCCTCTTGCGTCATATTCAGCGGCAAGCCGCCGATATAACCGCATTCTTTGATTGCCTGACGGAACACTTCTTCATTGTCGACCGGATTATACAGCCAGATGATCACGCGGATCGTTTCGTCCTCTTCGGCGGCATCCATTTTTGCCTGTAATGAATCGGCGATCTTTCCCTTAGCCGACACGCCGATCACACAGAAAGTCAGCATAATTGCCAGCGTCAAAATGATACATACTACTTTTTTCATGTTAATTCCTCCTTTGCTGAAAACCGCAGGCTATAACAGACAGGTGCCTGATTTCAGAATATTGCCCTCGATGTCATAGATATAATAGTTGACATACTCACCTTTGAGTTCATCGGGGATGGTGATATGGTTTTTAAATTGATAGCTGTAAATGTTCTTTTGCCGGTCGGTGCCGAGGAACAGCATCAAACGATTGCCGTCAAACAAACCACCTTCGCCGATGATCTCACCGTCATAGGTTTCCAAACGGCAAAACACATTATGATCCCTTCCTGGATGTACGTCCCACGGGATAGAAGCGGTGATATAAGACGTTCCGGGAGGTTCCGTCGGATCATCCCAAATCGGCTCCCACGGCGCTGTGGTCGGCAGTTCTACAGGTGGAGCAACCTCGGTCTCATGCGACGCTGTTTCGATCAGCGTCGGAGCGGCGGTGGGATCGGGTGTGACGGGGCTCGTGGATGCAGTCGGCTTTTGCGGGGCGGCAGTCGGGGACTGCGACGTTCCGCCGTGTCGGGTGGCAGAGCCCCTTTGATCGCCCGGTGTGGTGGGAGAGGCGCTTTCGGAGCCGCCCTGTCCGCTCAGCGCGGTGGGAGAAGTGCGGTCGCCGCCGAGGGCATTCTCGACGGATTGTGATGAAGCGGATGGCTCCTCCGAAGGATGAGCACCATTTTGATTACCGTCATCGGGAACCGAAACGACCTCGGTCGCGACCGTCGCGCCGTACTCGTCGGTCGACCAGACGATCTGCGTGGAGTCGGGCTTAGAATCGGACTTGACGGCAATCGGGGGCTTACTGCCCATCGACAAAAACAGGGAGATACTCAGCGCGGTGACCAGCACCAAACTCGCCGCCAGCGCGATAAAGCGCGGCTTGCGCCAAAAAGGTACGACAGCAGGCTTTTGCTCCTCTGCTTCGGGGATCGCGAGCGCGTTCTCGATCCACTGCTCGGGGATGGGGAGGTTCTTGATGGTATTAAAGTTGAATTCTTTCATCTTCCGTCACCTCCCGAATAGATCGCCTTGAGCTTCTCTCTGCCGCGGTGCAGGAGCGTTTTGACCGTGTTGGTGTTTTTGCCGAGGACGTCGGCGATCTCTCTGACCTTCATCTGCTCGACATAGTGCAGATAGATCACCTCGCGGTAGTCGGGATCGAGCTTCATCAACGCCCACGAAAGATCAGCGTCGTCCTCGGCGGAGGGGGCCGGGAGTTGGAGTGCCGCGTCGAGGGAGAGATGGCGTCGGCTGTCGCGGAGCAGGTTCTTGCACTCGTTGATCGCGACTCGCAACAACCATGCCTTGAGGTGGTTTTCATCCTTGAAGTCCGGGGACTTTTGGTAGAGCTTGATGAACGTGTTCTGGAAGCAATCCTCGGCGTCCGCCCAGTTTTGCAGCCGCATCATACAGGCGGAGGAAACGTTTTGGGCATACTTGCGCACAGTCTGTTCATAGCTCAAACCGGCATACAGGTTGCTGTCGTTTTTGCCCATTTTGTTCCCCCCTTCACTATATACACACATGAGAAGCCGATTTGGTTTCAGGTTTTTTTAAAAAGATAGAATTGAAGCAACCCTCCGTCACTTCGTGACACCTCCCTTAGGAAAGGGAGGCAAAAAAAGCGCCTCTTTACAGAAGCGCTTTTAATCCTATATCGTTACTCGCGGACATACGTCCGCTCAACCAATGATGCAATCCCTCAGTCTTTTTTATCGGTTTGAGCCCTCCTAGCGGAGGCAGCAGACCCTTTTGTCCGCGTTGCGGACATTTCCCCTAGTAGGGGAATCTACCCTTTTGTCCGCGTTGCGGACATTTCCCCTAGTAGGGGAATCTCCTTTCCCAAAGGGAGCCACTTACGGGCGGTAGCCGTCGTCGTCGGGCTTTTTGACAAAGTGGTGGACGATGAACAGCATGATGACGCCGCCGATGGCGTTGCCTACCCATGTGATGGTCGAGTTCATGCCCAGTCCGCTGGTTTTCGCGAACCAGTATTGCAGGGCGACCACGATCCCCAGCACCACCAGCGTGATCAAAAGGGAGATCAGCCATTCCTTGGCTTTGTTGCGGCGGGGCTTTTGGGTAAGCTGCTGAGCAGGCTGTTTGTTTGTATCTGCCGCCTTTTGCGGTTGATTGTTGTTTTGATTCTGACTCATTCTGCACCTTCATAACAGGGTGGGCTGTGCCCACACCCATTGATATCGGGAGGAGCAAGCCCCTCCCCTACACGATTTGTTTTTACTACTATAACACAAGAACAAGAGATTTTCAACCATTAATCGGGCGGGGTGTTTTCGGTATCGAAAACATATATCTGCTCCGCAGGATAAAGGGATATGATGGAAATGGTGCGGGAGGGGTCTCCCCGTTGGGGAGGTGCCCGGACATTTGTGTCACGGGCAGAGGGGTGCCGTCTGCGGCTGAGCAACAAGCCCCTCCCCTACAATATGCTCCGCAGGATATAGGGATATGACGGAAATGATACGGGAGGAGCAAGCCCCTCCCCTACAGTGAACGTTTCAGAATAACTTAACAATGGGTG
Organism: uncultured Ruminococcus sp.; assembly: GCA_902764715.1. GTDB lineage: Bacteria > Bacillota > Clostridia > Oscillospirales > Acutalibacteraceae > Ruminococcoides. The sequence continues at coordinate 10,337 of CACWXE010000004.1, forward strand.
AGGGCGAAGCCCTCCCACAACCATTCACTATTCACCATTCACTATTCACCATACTCTCCCCTACACATGGATAAATCTTAGGTGTTGAACATCGAGAACATTCTGCCGAAGCGCTCGAACATTGCTTCGTGTCCCGCGACATAGCTGCCGGGGTACCAGTACGCGAACACCAGACCCATATTGATGAACAGGCAAGCGAACATCGCGATCAACAGCAAGTGCTCATAGATGCGCTTCGCATCCTTGCCCTTGAGGTTACGGTAGAAGAGGAACATCACGAGGAAGGCGCAGGTCAGCATCTCCCACGCAAAATCCATCATATAGCGCGTGCCGTAGCCGGATTCCCAGATGGACGCGATGATGACGAACGGCGCAACGAATGCCACGGCGCTGAACAGGATCGCGGTGCGGGTGCGCTTTTCTTTATCGACATACTTGAGCGCGAAGGGTGCGCCGAAGAGGAAGAACATCGGGAGCGCGCGATAGAACAAGCCCGCGCCGTTGTTGGTCGCCTCAAAGTAATAGCCGTTCACGCCGAGGGTCGACAGGGTCGACTGGACATAAGGAAATTCGCCGGTAAAGGACGGAGGCGCGAAGAGATAATCGAAGAAGCCGATCGCGGAAAGCTGGGTGTGGAACTCGGTGTGGGTGAAGTCGTTGATGGTCAGCGAATACGCGATACCGAAATCCGTGAACGAGCCGAAGCGCGCGTGGTTATAGATCATCTGCGCACCGCCGATCACGACAAAGGGGATCAGCGCCGCGCAAAGATAGATAATGATTGCCGACTTTTTTGATCGGTTGAGATCGCCACGGCTCTTGGAGCCTCGCGATGACAATTCTCCGTTTGTGCGGCGCAGCTTCATCACGCCCGCAATGATGAACGCCACCGCGACGACGCACCAGATGACGGTCGTGGGTCGACAGGTCACGGCAATCGCGAGGAAGAGCGAGGACAGCGCCGCATGAAGCGGTCTGATCGGTTCTTTGTCGCCGCCGATCACATTGGACGTCACCAAGAAATACGCGCCCAATACGGTGAAGCAGAAGCCGGAGCTTTGGGCGATCTCATAGAAGTTCGCCATGACCGTGCAGTACCACACGCCGCAGGAGGCATAGATCATGATCAGCGCCGCCGTGAACATCGACAGCGGGATGTCCTTGAACAGCCGTTTCATCAACTGATAGAACGTCATGCCGAGGAAGATCAGCGCCAGGGCGTTGAACAACAGCACACCCGGCAGGCTCGCCAGATAGTGCCCGGTGATCAGATGGTACGGCAGGTACAGCAGGATCACGGGTCCGACGCCGTAGTAGGAATAATACTTGCCGTCATAGAGCACATGATCCCATTTGGCGTTAACGCCTTTTTCGGTACGCGCCGACCAGTCATAGGGATTCTCCATATTCAGCAGATCGGTGCCGGGCTTGTCCTTCAATTCGACCTGACCCGATTCAAACGCGTCGACCAGCTCCTTGGTAATCTGGTTGCCGGTGGGATCATTGAAATCCTTCTTGGGATTCAGTCCGACGGAGGATAACAGCAGTGAGAGCGCCACCATCACGATCACAATGACCGCGGTGACGGCTTTGGCGTTTTTGAACTGAGCGGACAGCGGCTTGCGGAAGTTGACGCTCCGCTTGAACGCCCACACGAACATCACACTGAGCAGGATCAGCGCGAATCGCAGATAGGAGAAACGCGACGGATAATCCGCGTTGAGGGTGATGCCGCTGATGGTCACGGTGTTGTTTTTCAGCTCGGTCAGGTTGATCCTCAGCTTGCTGACCTTGCCCGAAAAGTCACAGACGACGTACTTTGTCTGCTTGATATCATTGAACACCGAGCCCTTGACCAGCCCGCTTCTCATATAATAAGAGGCGTTGGTCTCATCGGCAAAGTCGATGGAATAATCGGTCTTGTAGGAGGTGCCCTTGAGTTCGAGCTGGATGGTACCGATCTTTTGATCGAGCTGAGGGAACTCGATGGTCGCGCTCTCGCCGTTCGTCACAAAGCTGTTGCCGTTCTGTTTGACATTGGTGAGCGTCGCCGTACTCATATCGAGAGGCGTTTCATCATAACCGCCCTTCCAGAGGTGATAGCTGTTGAAGTTGAAGCAGACCGCTTCGAGCAGCAGAATCACCAATATCGCGTTGGCGGTGTACTTCACAAAGGATTTGATGGTGTCGGTCTTGAACTGCTGTGCGAAGATCGACAGTCCGAAGCTCGCCGCTGTCAGCACGGCGACTCCGATCCCGAGTGAGCGCAGATACGGCGCGGCGATCGCGGATATCAGCGAGAGTACCACCGCCAGAGAGCAGGATACCAGACGGATGATCTTGGTATACTTGCGCTCCTTGATGATGCTCGACACGGCAAATACCGCTAAAGCGATCAGCGCGAGGATAAAAAGAATCTTCATGTTGTCCTCCTATGTCAAATGAATTATAGATATCATTAACCGTCATTTACTGAACGGGAGCACCTTTCCCAAAGGGAGCCTTGGAAAGCAACAGCGTGTCACACGTGACCCCTTTACCAAAGGGAGTCTTTTAAAAAAGCTCAGGGTGCATACGGGCATAGTGAAAAATGTATTGCTGGGCGATACCGGCGTACTGCCCGAAATCCGAGGGCTCAACGCCCTCGAACAGCGCCGCCATCGCGCGCTTCATCCACACATCGAGCGGAAAGCCGTCCAATCGGTGCAGTCCGTAGAGCAGGACACAATCTGCGACCTTCACGCCCACACCGGTGATTTTCATCAGCCCAGAACGCGCTTCGTCATAAGGCAGCGCGCGGATCTGTTCCAGGTCGATCGTGCCGTCCGCGACCTTTCGCGCCGCGTCGATGATGTAGCGCTGGCGGAATCCCGCGCGGATAGGCGCAAGATCATCGGGCGATAATGCCGCCAGACGTTGCGCGGTCGGAAAGGCATGGGGAGCGTCAGCCCCGATCGACTCGCCGAAATACTCACACAGGCGATCGACGATGCCCGTGATCCGCTTGATGTTGTTGTTCTGTGAGATGATAAAGCTAATCAGCGCCTCGAACGGCTCCTGATAAAGGATCCGTATCCCGGGCGCGTAGCGTGCCGCCTCGGCAAGCGTCGGATGGATCGCGGAAAGCTCCTGCCGCACCTTTGCGTAATCCAAGCCGAGGTCGAAGTAGTCGAACCATATCGCGCGGTCGGCTTCGTCAGCGCCGTCGAGGATCAGGCGATCGCCGACCAAGGATACGCGGACGTATCTTCCCCGCACGACGCCGCTGAAGCTGCCGTCCGGGTGTTCCTTCCACCGAAAGCACTGACCGCAGGATAAGGTCTGTGACAGGTCGAGATCTTTTACGTTTTCCAATACAATACTCATAATAACCCTATTATCAAAAAAATGCAAATCCAGTATACCATATTCTGCCGCAATATGCTATAATATTTTTATCATAATCCGCGATATGTCGATTTGTCCGCGTAAGGAGGTTCCCATGAAGCCGAATATCACTACCATCCCGATCACCGAACTGTTCACCGATACCGACGGCTGTCCGATCTGCCGGATGCACCGTATGCTCGAGGAGCAGTATGTCGAGTACATCACCGGCGCCGCGATGATGGCGCCCGACGTTCGCGTCAAGACCAACCGTGTGGGCTTTTGCCACCGCCATTTTTCGATGATGGTCAACAACGGTCCGCGCCTGTCGAACGCGCTGCTGCTCCAGACGCACATCGACGAGCTGCGCAAGAAGGTGTTCCCGAAGAAGAATACCGATCTCCCCGATAAAAAGATGCTCGCCGCGATCCGTGAGAACGACCGCACCTGCTATGTCTGCGACCGCATCGAGCACGATATCCTGCATCTGCTCGCGACCGTCTATGTGCAGTACGGCTCCGACCCCGAATTCCGCAAGCAATATCAGAATCAGGATTTCATCTGTCTGGAACACTATGCTCTCGTGATGGGCAACGCCAACAAAAAGGCGATGGACAAAAGCACGTTCAAGGAGTTCTGTGAAGTGACCAACAAGCTCTCCAAGGGCTATATGGACACGCTGTACGACGATGTGACCCACTTTGCGAGTATGTTTGACTACCGCAATCAAGGCGGCGATTATAAAAACAGCAAGGACGCCATCGAGCGCTCCGTGCGCTTTCTGACGTCCTATCCGGTGGATGAGAATATGAAATAAAATGGGTGAGGGCGCATCCCTCCCGCAACCATTCACCATTCACCGTTCACCATTCACCAAAAAAGCTCCCTCATGGGAGCTTTTTTTAAAAATGCTTATATAGCTTCAAACTATCGCCGTCGATGATTCCGAGTGAGAGAAAGGCACCCTGCCTGTCCTTCACGCGGAATATTTTTTTGTCCCCGGCATGGTCGCGCAGCGGAGTGCGGACGATATCCAGCGGATTGCCGTTGACAAAACGGTGTGCCTGCTTATCGCTGACCACCACTTCATCATAAGTCATAAAAATGCTCTCGACACTGTGCAAAAAGGAGCTGTCGCCGCTGTCGATCCTTTGGCGGAGTTCATCGAGCGTCATACACTCGTCAAGCGGGTAACCGCACGCCTCATACCGCACCAGATCCGTCATCACGCCGACCGTACCCAGCGCGCGCGCCAGATCGTCGATGAGCGTGCGGATATAGGTGCCGTTGGAGCAGTAGATATCGAGCGTGCCGCTTTGCGCCGCTTCATCAAAAGAAATGAGCTCCAATGAGTAGACGGTGACCTTGCGGGGGCGGCGCTCCACCTCTTTTCCCTCGCGGGCGTACTGGTAGAGCCGCTTACCGCCGACGCTGACAGCGGAATACATGGGCGGGAGCTGTTCGATCTCTCCCCTGAGGGAGCCGAGGGCTCCTTCTATTTGCTCCTGTGTGATGTCGGATGGTTGCTGCTCCATGACCTTGCCCCAGATATCCAGCGTATCGGTCGCGATCCCGAATCGGAAATCCGCGCGATAGCGCTTATCGTGACAGGGAATGATATCCTGCGCCTTGGTCGCCGTGCCGAGCAGTACGGGCAGTACGCCGGTCGCGTTGGGATCGAGCGTGCCGGTATGACCGACCTTCTTCTGTCCTGTCAGCTTGCGCACTACGGCAACGACGTCGAAGGAGGTAAAATCCTTCTCCTTATGTATCAGGATGACGCCGTTCATTGCAGATATGCCTCTGCCGCGTCGACCAATATCTTTTTCACCGTGCCGAGGTCGCCCTCGATTGAGCATCCGGACGCCGCGGGATGACCGCCGCCGCCAAACTGTCGGCAGAACTCAGCCGCGTTGATGCCGTCGTTGGTGCGCACGGAGATCTTGAACACACCGCCCGGCTTTTCACGCATGGTGATGCCGATCTTTACGCCCTCGATACGGCGCGGGATATTCGCCAGACCTTCCATCTCATCATCGCCCGATTTGAGCGCCTCGCACATCGCGAGGGTGGTGTAGATGATCGCGCACTGTCCCGCGGCATGGAACTCCATGGTCTTGTAGACCAGACGCTCCATCCTGAGCTTAGCGCGGGTCTTGATCACAAAATTGATGTTGTTGATCTCCTGCCAGTTGCAGTAGGGCATCACCTGTGCCGCGATCCTGTGGGTCTGCGGCGTGGTGTTGGTGTAGAGAAAACAGCCGGTGTCGGTGGACACGCCGGTATAGATGCCCGCCGCGATATCCTCGTCGATCTCGACATGGAGCAGTTCCAAAATCTCCCAGATGATCTCGGCTGCCGCCGCCGCGGTATCGTCCACATATTTACAGTCGGCGTCCAGACTGTTGGTGCCGTGGTGATCGATACAAAGATCGATATGATCCACCCCCTCCATCACGCTCTCGCCGAGCAGCGCGGGCGCGGCAACGTCTACGCTGACGATGTACGCGGGGGTGAAATCCTGCTCCTCGTAGTTCTTCACCAGATAGGTGAACTTGGAGGGCAGCTTGCCGTCCACAGCGACATTGGCGCGCTTGCCGAGCTTACGCAGCGCGAACGCCAGCGCGTAGCCGCAGCCGAGGCAATCGCCGTCGGGGTAGCTGTGGGTCAGTATTTTAAAATCATCGTGCTGTGAAAGAAGCGAAGCGACCTCACTGAGCGTTATCTGTTTCATCAGGTTCCTCCTCGTCCTTCGGAATATCCAGACTGTTCAGGATCCGCGAGATCTCGGCGCTGTATTCGATGGAATCGGTAGGGGTGAAGATCAGCTCGGGAACATGGCGGAGACGGAGGCGGTGCCCCAGTTCTCTGCGGATATATCCCGCGGCGCTCTTGAGTCCCTTGACAGCCGCCTTCGCGCGGTCGAGACCCTCCAGCGCGCTGACGTACACCGTGCAGTAGGAAAGGTCGTTGGTCACCTCGACGCGCACGATGGACAAAAAGCATGAATTCACTCTCGGATCCTTGAGCTCGCGGAAAATCGCCGTCAGCTCACGCTTCACATCCTCGGTGATCCTGTCTATTCTATGATTTGCCATATTAATGTTACCTCATAAGCCTTCCCCTTGAGGGGAAGGTGCCGAGCGGTTGAGCGAGGCGGATGAGGTGGAAACATTTCTGTCATATCCATTGATGACATATAGCGGAAACGCTTCCACCTCATCCGACCTTTTCGACTCTTTTGTCGAAAAGCCCACCTTCCCCTCAAGGGGAAGGCTCCTGCACAGCTTAATGATCTATATTCTCAGTTATTAGTCCTCGCGATACTCCTCGATGGTGAACACCTCGAAGATATCGCCTTCCTTGATATCGTTGTACTTCTCCAGACCAATACCGCATTCGTAACCCTCGTTGACCTCTTTAACGCTGTCCTTGAAGCGCTGGAGAGAACCGATGGTGTCGTCGGCGATGATGATACCGTCGCGGACAACGCGAACGCCTGCGCCGCGCTGGATCTTACCGCTCTTGACATAACAGCCGCCGATGTTGCCGATCGACTTGATGCGGATGACGTCGCGTACCTCGGCGGTACCGAGGATGACCTCTCTGGTCTTGGGCGCGAGCATACCCTTCATCGCGCTCTCGATCTCTTCGATACAGTCGTAGATGACACGGTACATACGCATATCCACGCCGTCGCGCTCGGCGTTAGCCTGAGCGGTCGCGTCAGGACGTACATTGAAGCCGACGATGATGGCGTTGGACGCGTTCGCGAGCATAACGTCGCTCTCGTTGACCGCGCCGACAGCGCCGTGGATGATGTTGACGCGGACTTCTTCATTGCTGAGCTTCTCGAGACTCTGGCGAACCGCCTCAACAGAACCCTGTACGTCAGCCTTGACGATGATCTTGAGCTCCTTGACCTCGCCGAGCTTCATCTGATCGAAGAGGTTGTCGAGCGTGACCTTGGTGCGGGCGTTGAACTCGGCTTCCTTCTTCTCATGCTTACGCTGTTCGACCAGCTCGCGTGCCAGACGCTCGTCGGTGACGGCGTTGAAGGTATCGCCGCCGGTGGGGACGTCGTCCAGACCGGTGATCTCGACCGGGATCGAGGGGCCTGCTTCCTTGACGCGTCTGCCCTTATCATCGGTCATCGCGCGGACATGACCTACCGCCATGCCGGCTACGACGATGTCGCCGGTGCGCAGAGTACCGTTCTGTACGAGGATGGACGCCACGGGGCCTCTGCCCTTATCCAGACGCGCCTCGATGACAGTACCCTTCGCGGCACGGTCGGGGTTGGCCTTGAGCTCCTTCATATCAGCTACCAGCAGTACCATCTCGAGCAGATCGTCGATACCCATACCGGTCTTGGCGGATACGGGCACGCAGGGCGTATCGCCGCCCCACTCCTCGGGGATCAGCTCATATTCGGTGAGCTGCTGCTTGACCTGCTCGGGATTCGCGCCCGGCTTATCCATTTTATTGATCGCGACGATGACGGATACACCCGCCGCCTTCGCGTGGTTGATCGCTTCGACCGTCTGCGGCATGATACCGTCATCCGCGGCTACAACGAGGATCGCGATATCCGTGACCTGAGCGCCGCGTGCTCGCATGGTGGTGAACGCCTCATGACCCGGGGTATCGAGGAAGGTGATGTCGCGTTCGTTGATATTGACGCGGTACGCACCGATGTGCTGGGTGATACCGCCCGCCTCGGTGTCGGTAACGTGCGCGTTGCGGATATAGTCGAGCAGAGAGGTCTTACCGTGGTCGACGTGACCCATGACAACGACGACCGGAGCGCGGTCGACCAGATTGTCATCGGTATCCTCGCTGTCGTCGATGATACGCTCTTCGATGGTGACGACGACTTCCTTCTCGACCTTCGCGTGAAACTCCATCGCGATCAGGGACGCGGTGTCGAAGTCGACCACATCGTTCGCGGTGACCATCGTACCCATGAGGAACGCCTTTTTGACGACCTCGGCGACCGTCGCCTTCAGGCGCAGTGCCAGATCGCCGACAGAGATCTCGTCGGGGATCAGGACGGTCATCTTCTTTGCCTTACGCTCCTTCTCGATACGCGCCATACGCTCGCGCTCGGTCTCACGCTTTGCGGAGCGGCGGTTGCGCTGCTTGGAGCGCTGGTTGATCTTCTGCTTCTTGGATGACATATTGTTCTCGTTCTTGACCTTGTCGAGAGCGAGATCGTCATATTTCTGGTTATAGCGGTCAACATTGACCTCAGCCGCGCCGGTATCGACGATACGGCCGGTGCCGCGCTTGCTCTTGATCTCGGATTTCAGATCAATATCCGCGGTCTTGTCGACCTTTTCCTTCTTGGGCTGAGCAGGAGCCGCCTGCACCTTACCGCTTTTCTTCGCGGATTCGGGACGCAGCTGATCCTTCGCCTCTTCACGGCGCTTCTTTTCCTCAGCCTTGCGCTTAGCCGCCTCTTCCTCCTTCTGCCGGATCGCCTGATCGCGTACCGCAAAATACGGAGCAAGATCGCTGACCGCGTTCTTCTGTGTAAAGTAATCGAAGATGAAGTTGAGCTCCTCTTCGTTCAGGGTCGTCATTGCCTTTTTATCGACGCCGAGCTTATCTTTGAGCACGGATACAACCTCTTTGGTCGCGACGTCAAGGTCAGTGGCCACCTCTTTGACTTTATATTTAATCATAATAGCCATGGTAATTCCTCCTTAGTTCGTGAGTTCGATCATCTTTTTGGCAAAGCCGGGATCCGTCGTACAGACGATGCCGCAATGCTTGCCGAGCGCGAAGCTCAACTCCTCTTTACGATAGGGGATCCTTTTTGCGGGGACGTGATGCACATCCGCCGCTTTGATAACGCCCTTGAGGCTGTTATCGGATACATCCTCTGCGTAAAGCACCAGTTTCGCCTTACCCTCATTGACCGCCTTGGTGACGGTCTCAGCGCCGGAGAGCAACATCCCCGCCCGCTTGCATATGCCGAGAAAATTCAGTAATCTGTCGTTATTCACCGATTTCTCTCCTCATGGTATCGTAGATCTCAGGCTCGATCTTTGTCGAAAAAGCGCGTTCGAGGCGTTTTGCCTTTTCCGCCTTGTTCAGACATTCTACGTTTTTGCAGATATACGCGCCGCGACCGGGCTTCTTACCCGTGAAGTCTACGGAAATCTCGCCTTCCTTGTTGCGGACGATGCGGACGAGCGTGCGCTTATCCTTCATCTCCCCGCAGCCGATACATTTTCTAAGCGGTATTTTTCGCTCAGCCATAAAGATTCTCCTCTTTGTGTCACATTGTATTATTATGTCACTCGCTCACGCTCAGACATTTATACAATTCCTCAGTCGCCTTCAGGCGACAGCTCCTTTTCCCAAAAGGAGCCTGTGACAGCATATCATTCGGTTTCCTTGTCGTCTTCGTCTTGTGTATCCTCGCCCCAGAAACCGGACTCGGGACGGATATCTATCTTATAACCGGTCAGCTTAGCCGCCAGTCTTACGTTCTGACCCTTGTTGCCGATCGCCAGCGAAAGCTGACCGTCGGGAACGGTCGCCTTGCACGCCTTGGTGCCGTCCTCGGCGAGCTCGACCTTCACGACGTTAGCGGGTGACAGCGCCGCCGCGATGAACTCGGCGGGATCGTCGCTGTAGGGTACGATATCGATCTTCTCGCCGCACAGCTCGTCTACGATGGTGTTGACACGAGCGCCGCGTGTACCGATGCAGGCGCCGACCGCGTCGATCTCGCTGTCCTCGGAGAAGACCGCCATCTTGGTGCGGGAGCCTGCCTCGCGGGAGATCGACTTGATCTCGACAGTGCCGTCATAGATCTCGGGGATCTCTTTCTCAAACAATCTCTTGACAAAATCGGGATGGGTACGCGAGATGATCGCGCGCGGACCGCGTTCGGTCTCCTTGACGCCCGCGACATACACCTTGACGGTGTCGCCCTCGCACAGGTCGTCGCCCTCGATCTGTTCGGACTTGGGCAGCACGGTGACCGCGTTGCCGAATTTCAGCGTCGCGTTGCCGGTGATCGGATCGACGCGCTCTACGGTCGCTGTCGCGATCTCCTGCGATTTGCTCTGGAACTCAACGAGCATCTGATCCTTCTCGCCGTCGCGGATACCCTGACGGATGACGGAACGCGCGGTCTGTACCGCGATACGTCCGAACTGCTTGGGCTCGAGCGGGATGCCGATCTCCTTGCCGACAGCGGCGCGCTTGGAGATAAGCTTGGCGTCCTCCAGCGAGATCTCGTAGTTCTCATCCTCCACCTCTTCGACTACTGTTTTGAGCAGTTTGACGGAGAAGGTGTTTTTATCCGCGTCCATCTTGATCTCTACATTTTCGTTGCCGCCGTAGAGGTTTCTGCAGGCGGTAACGATCGCCTTTTTGATCTGAGTGATCATATACTCAGCGGGGATTCCTTTCTCTTTCTCGAGGAGGCGCAGCGCCTCAAAGAGCTCTTTATTGCTTGCCATTTTTCCAAATCAGACCTTTCTATACAGTGTTCAGTGGTTAGTGGTCAGTGAACAGTGATCCATCGGATACGCTGTTCTCTCATTAACCATCATATTTATGGTGTCATATCAATCGGGTGTGGGCAAAGCCCACCCGCAATTCCTAATTCCTAACTCCTCATTCCTAATTAGTCAAAGTCGTCGAGCTTGATATAAGCCGCGTCCTTTTTGCTGATCGTCACGGTGTTCTCGCCGCTGTGGTCGGTGATGGTGACCATCCCGTCCTCATAGGCGGTCAACACGCCTTTGAATTCCTTGCCGATCCCGTCGAGCGGTCGGATCATCTTGACCATGATATCCGCGCCGATGAACTGCATAAAGTGCTCGGGGCGGATCAGCTCACGCTCGATACCGGGAGAGCTGACCTCGAGGATATACTCGCCGGCGATGGGATCCAGCTCATCGAGCGGCGCGTCCAGCGCGCGGGACATATTCTCACAGTCGTTGATATCCACGCCGCCGTCTTTGTCGATGAACACCCGCAAAAACCATTGCGAGCCCTCTTTGAGATAGCGCACATCCCAGATGCGCAGACCTAAGTCCGCGGCGATCGGCACGGCGAGCTCTTCGACAACGGACACCGTATTCTTTCCTTTACTGTTCGCCAAAATATCACTCCTTCGTCATCGTTGGCTGTACTCGCTGATAGCGATCAAGGATGATCCCTATCGTGCTCGTGTCGCAACTCTTCCTCTCCCCAAAAAGCGGGGCTTTTCGGGGACCCCGAATCATTGATTGAGGTCGCCGCAGTGCTGACACAAATCGAGTACATTTCAATGATATACCAAAGCGTGTTAACAATAACAAAGAGCGGGTCCGTCAAGACCCACTCTTTACGTTAACATATCTTACTGTAGCTTATTTTATCACTTCTGCCGGTTATTGTCAAGTAAATGCTCACCAAATATACATAGCGGAACAAACGTGTTTTTGATTATTTTTCAAAAAAGTGTTGACAAATCGATCGTGATAGCATATAATACAACCATCCTACTTGTTAGGTAGGTTGTAAATGAACATCCGAGGTGATATAATCCATGTATACCAGCGGCTTTCGATGTTGAAGGCAATAGCAAATCCGCTGTCATTGCGAGGGCTTCAGCCCGTGGCAATCCCACAAAGAGGAGCAGAGCTTTTCTGCTGCCGCATGCGATATGTCAGGGCTTCGCAACGACACACTTACTGCCCTTTACAAATCCAAAACATTACTATATAATAAGGAGAACCATTATGGCTAACATTTATACATCCGCCGATCAGCTGATCGGCAAGACCCCCCTGCTCGAGCTGAGCAATATCGAAAAGAAACTCCATCTCAACGCAAAGCTCCTCGCGAAGCTCGAATACTTCAACCCCGCGGGCTCCGTCAAGGATCGTATCGCCAAGGCGATGCTGGATGACGCGGAGGAAAAGGGACTTCTTAAGGAAGGTTCCGTCATCATCGAGCCGACCTCCGGCAACACCGGTATCGGTCTGGCGGCTGTCGCGGCGGCGCGAGGCTACCGCATCATCATCGTGATGCCCGAGACCATGAGCGTGGAGCGCAGACAGCTGATGAAGGCTTACGGCGCCGAGCTGGTGCTCACCGACGGCACCAAGGGCATGAAGGGCGCGATCGCCAAGGCGGATGAGCTCGCGCACGAGATCGAGGGCGCGTTTATCCCCGGTCAGTTCGTCAATCCCGCCAACCCCGCCGCGCATCTCGAGACCACCGGCCCCGAGATCTATGAGGACACCGACGGCAAGGTCGATATCTTTGTCGCGGGCGTCGGCACAGGCGGCACCGTCACCGGTGTCGGCGAATATCTGAAAAGTAAAAATCCCGATGTCAAAATCGTAGCTGTGGAACCCGCTTCCTCCCCCGTGCTCAGCAAGGGCACCGCAGGCGCGCATAAGATCCAGGGTATCGGCGCGGGCTTTGTGCCCGATGTGCTGAACACTAAGGTCTATGACGAGGTCATCGCCGTCGAAAACGACGACGCGTTCGCCGCGGGTAAGCTCATCGGCAAAAACGAAGGCGTGCTGGTCGGTATCTCATCCGGCGCGGCGCTCTTCGCGGCGATCGAGCTGAGCAAGCGTCCCGAGAATGCGGGCAAGAACATTGTCGTCCTGCTGCCGGATACGGGCGACCGCTATCTTTCCACGCCGCTGTTCCAGGACTGAAATGATTGAAAGAAGCGGCTTCGGGCAACACCGAAGCCGTTTTCATACATTTGTCATTGCGAGCCGCCAACAGGCGGTGTGGCAATCTCAACCATATAAAAAGAAGGTATATGATATGAACACAAAACACTCTTCGCATACCCTGCACATCGTGATCGCCGCGATGTTTGCGGCAATGATCGCGGTGATGACCGCGTTTGTACAAATCAAGACCCCCACCGGCGGCTATGTCCATCTCGGTGACTCGATGATCTATCTGACGGCGTGCTTTCTGCCGATGCCCTACGCGGTGGCGGCATCGGCGATCGGCGGCGGTATCGCCGATCTGCTCGTCTACCCCGAGACCATCATCTACACCATCATCATCAAGGCGCTCAACGCGGTGTTTTTCAGCGCCAAGGACAACAAGTTGCTGACCAAGCGCAATGCCCTGATGACCATCCCCTCGGGACTGGTCACGGTGGTCGGCTATTCTCTTTCCAAGCTGATCCGTCAGCTTCTGGCGGGCGACAGCTTTCAGAGCGCACTGGTCAACGCGTTATGGAAAATGCCGGAGAACGGCATTCAGGCACTCGCCTCGGCGCTGATCTTCATCCTGATCGCCGCCGCTTTCGATAAAGCGGATATCAAGAAGCGGATGCTGGGGAAGTAAACCGGATTCCTCACATATTGGATCAACCATCTGAAAAACGCCTTGCGATGAATCATCGCAGGGCGTTTACTTATTTGTTGGTCGCTTCGCTCAATTTGTTATCACCCGATCTCGCGGGAACTCCCTATCGTTTCCTTTCAGTTATATTATCACATGGAGTAGATCAATATTATCGTAGGGACGAGCATTGCTCGTCCGCATGACAGAAGCGTTTCTTTCCTGTCTCATGCTTTCGATAATAGAAACGTCCGTCATTCTGCGGATGGTCAATGACCATCCCTACGGAAACAAGAATCCCCTATCTGTCATTCCGATATCGGAAACTCTCTCTCCTACATTATGTTATTGGATCTCCCCGCCGCCTAATACCACGTCGCCGTCATACAGCACACATGCCTGACCCGGGGTGATGGCGCGGATCGGCTCGTCGAAGATCACCGTCACACTGCCGCCCGCGTTGGGATATGCCGTGGCGGGCTGTTCTTGCTGGCGGTAACGCGTTTTCGCTTTACAACGCACGGGTTCGGTCGGTACCTCGCCCGCGATCCAGTTGAAGTCATCCACCGTTGCCGTCGTGGTGAACAGGTGACTTTCATCACCCAGCACCACCTTGTTGTCCTCCGCGTCGATCTTGACCACATAGATCGGCGCGCCGACGCTGATGCCGAGGTGCTTGCGCTGACCGATGGTGTAGTGCGAGATACCCTTATGCTGTCCGAGCACCTTGCCGTCGACCGTGACGAAATCGCCGGTGGGCATGGCGCCGCATTTTTCCTCAATAAAAGCAGCATAGTCGCCGTCGGGCACAAAGCAGATATCCTGACTGTCAGGCTTGTTGGCATTGACAAAGCCGTGCTCCTGCGCGATACGGCGCACCTCGTCCTTGCTCAATCCGCCGAGCGGGAATCGGATATGGCGGAGCTGCTCCTGCGTCAGCGAATAGAGCACATAGCTCTGATCCTTGGCGGGATCGAGCGCCTTTTTCAGCAGATATTTTCCGTTTTCTTCCTCGACGCGGGCATAATGACCCGTTACGACCAGATCGCATCCCAGCTCCCGCGCACGTAGCAGGAGCTTGTCGAATTTCATATAGCGGTTGCAGTCGATACAGGGATTAGGTGTGACGCCGCGGCGGTAGCAATCGATGAATTTGCCGATGATCTTCTCTTCAAAATCCTCGGTAAAGTTGAACACATAATACGGGATCCCGATGCGGTGACATACCGCGCGCGCGTCCTCGACCTCTTTGAGAGAACAGCAGGACTTGGGGTTATCGTCGTCTTCTTTGTCAAACAGGCGCATCGTACAGCCGATCCGCTCACAATCGCTCATCAATAATGCCGCTACGGAGGAATCCACGCCTCCGCTCATCGCAATCAGTGCTTTCATAGTTACCTCGTTTGTGATAGGTTGAGATACCGCGGGACGCAAACGGATCGTCATTACGAGGAGGAACAAAGTTCCGACGTGGTAATCTCAACCTCAGCAAATCGCGTCCCCCGCAATGACTGCATAATATACGCATATTATATATGAAAACGGAAAAAGTGTAAAGAGTTAAAAGAGATACTTGATTTACCTACCAAACCTGTGGTATAATAGTATAAAGGTGTTAATATTTATACCGCCTAAAGGCGGTTCGCAATGACCGTTTTGAAAAGGATGAACAAGCATGAAAGTATCTACCAGAGGACGTTACGCGCTGCGCGTACTGATCGACCTTGCCGAACACAATAACGGCTCCTACATCCCGATGAAGGACGTCGCCGCGCGACAGGAGCTGTCGCTGAAATACCTTGAGCGCATCGTGCCGACCCTGACCAAGGCGAAGCTGATCGCGGGCGTACACGGCAAGGGCGGCGGCTACAAGCTGACCCGCTCGCCCGAGGAATACTCCGTCGGCGAGGTACTGCGCCTGACCGAGGGCGACCTCGCGCCTGTCGCGTGCTTAGCCCCCGACGCGGATCCGTGCCCCCGCGCCGCGGAATGTCGCACCCTGAAGATGTGGCAGGGCTTTTATGACATGACGAACAATTATTTTGACGGCATCTCCATCGCCGACCTCGCCCAAACCGAAACCGCGGATAATTATGTGATTTAAAAAAGCCTTCCCCTTGAGGGGAAGGCTCATCATCAACAACGCCCCTCCGAAAGGAAGGGCGTTTTCTGCGTTCTTAGCCTACAGCGGCGGCTCAGGTGGCTCGGTGACCCTCTTCCCGTCATAGGTATAGGTCTTATCCTTTACGGTGATCGTTCCGTTATCATTGAACATGATATCCGTATTCTCGTCGAGAGAAGTGTCATGTTGTTCAATCCAAACTCCATCTTTGAGAACCTTCCGACCATCTTCGTTACGATAATGCTCAATAAACTTCCAATCCTTCACGAATTCGATCGAGCCGATCGAAAAGCTCTCCGCGCTGTTGTATGAATAGACAGCTTTATACAACCAATTAACGTCATCGTCATCCGCGTACTCGACCACTCTGACGTGGTGTATCCCGTCCGGCGCGGGGATATCGGCGATATCGCGCGGGTTTTGATAGCTGAACAAATATGATCCTAAAGTAAAAAAGCAACTGAACGCGAATATGATACCGAAAGCCAGAACGACCAATATTGTCAAACCCTCGTTTTTGATATAGAAACAAGCCGTAATAATCATCACGATAGCCGAAACGAGGTAGATCGCTGTCTCCCATGTGCCGACTACGATATTTGAGTTGTTCAAAACGCGTGCCATCAGATATCTGTCGATCGGCAGCAGAAAAACAGACAGGATCAGCATGGTTTTCGCGACCTTTCCGATCCGTTTGTCCTTGCATATCAGCATAGCGGTACAAATACCGATCAACAGCATATTCAGTACGTCAGCCCAAAGCGTCAGGCTCTTGAACAATATCGTGTAGCCCTTCAAAAAGAGCGAATATCCTAAATATAATACAGGAAAAAAGGCGTTCAACGCAAACAGCAGATAAGTCAAGATGTTGTTTCGTTTCATGACGCTCTCCTTTCATTACATCGTCAACGCGAAAAATGTTACAGCATATTTCTCAGGAACATTGTCATCCAACCGCAGTATTTGGTCAAAACCTCTTCCATAGAATCGACAGTATCCAGATCGGGATCCCTAAAATAGACATAGGCGATCTTATGGGTCTCATCATTGAAGCCGACAAAATACGCCAGCTTTGGAAAACGATCGGAGTATAACTCTCCCTGCTTGAGCAGATTCATCTGATAGCCCTCAAACGTGAAGGAGGGAGAAAGACTGACGTCCTGCCAAGCGTCATATCCGATACTTCGTTTGCCCTTCAACTCTTCTGTCTCAAAGGTGTATTTTTCCTGTGCAGCTGCTTTTGCGCTCTCATAATCCTCTTCCCCATACTCGACGATCAGATTGTATGCTTCCCATTCAAAAATATATATCATTCCGTAATGGTACAAGGTGTTAACAGAAATATATTCTCCCAATTCGCTGAGTTTGGGCATATTCTCGTCCTTTGCCGCAAATTTTTCATATACAGCGATATCTGTATTATTACGACTGCACCCTGAGAGTAACAACAGCAATACTACAGCCATGAACAGGCAAATCAGCTTTTTCATAACTCCGCTCTCGCCCTTCTTTTATACGCCGTCCACAGGGTTATCACTCTGACTGCCGCCGAAACGAGGATGAAGCCGATCCATAGCTCAGCGATATGGATGGTCTCGTAGTTCGGGATCGGGCGGACGGGATAGAGGATGATCCGCGCGATCAGCCAGACGAGGAACATCGCACCGACAGCGGCGGCGACGACAAGATTGCTCAAAAACAGCTTGACCGCCGTATTCACCGCGTCATCATCCCGCAAGGTGAACCACGCCGAAAGCGCGGTAACGCCTGCCGCGACAGCAATCACAGCGAGATCGACCCACATTCCCGCTGAAAACAGATAGCCGCCGTCGCTGTCGAATTTAATGTGATATCCAAACAAGACTAAAGCGATCAAGATGACCGTGCGAACAATGCCGTCAATGACAGCGCTGCTGTACGCGCCCTCGATAAATCGCGCGATCAGGTAACGGATCCGCATACGGCTGTCCTCAGAGGGCGCTTCGGGATGCTCATCATCCGCCAGCGAATCGGCGAGTTCTTCAAACGAGCCGATCTTTTCGCTGAGCGCGTTTAATGAACCGAGCACTTTCTCGCCTTTTCTCAGCTCCGTTTCCTGCTTTTCGGTCACCTCGGCGACGATGGCAGGAATGTGTTCGGGATTCTCCTGCACCTCTCTGATCTGTGCGATCGAAAAGCCCGACGCGCGCAGAACGGCGATTTGGTCAAGTCGGGTGACGTCGCCATCAGAGAAGTCAAAGGAACGTCTTCCCGTATAGTTTTCGGTTTTATCGGGTGCGAGCAGTCCGTTTTCGATATATAACCGTATCGCCCTGTCGGACAGCCCCGTGCGCTCACAAACCGTTTTGATTTTCATAACATCACCTGATTTCTCCCTTATATTACACTTTGACGCAGAGTAAAAGTCAAGTTCTTTTCAAAAATATACGCTGATAGATGCAAAAACTGCCCCGATTACTCGGGGCAGTTTGTTGTTATTCGGTTGAGATTGCCACGCCGTCAGTTGACGGCTCGCAATGACAATCAAAATAATCCGTTTTGACCCGCCGTTGACGGAGCGTCAAAAAAGATGACTTTCGCAAAAGGCGGAACAAACACGCACGCGTGCATGCGCGCATGCTTATTTAACTTTCCAGATCTCCTCAGCGTACTGGAGGATGGTGCGGTCGGAGCTGAAGATGCCGCAGTGCGCTACGTTCTTGAGGCACTTGGTACCGAAGGCGACACGATCTTTATAATCGGTGTTCGCCTGCAGCTTCTTCGCGACATAATCTTCCAGATCATAGAGCAGGAAGTAATGGTCGGCATGGTGCCAGTTGGTACCGTTGATGAGCGCGTTGTGCAGCTCAGCGAAGGAGCCCTCGCCCTGAGCGCCTCCGTCGTTGAAGGTACCGTCGATCAGGGTGTCGACGACACGCTTGATCATCGGGTTGGAGTTATACAGCGCTCTCGCGTCGTAGCCTTCCTTCTTGAGGCGCTCGATATCCTCGACTCTGCCGCCGAAGATATACTCGTTCTCTTCACCCGCCTGCTGTGCGATCTCAACATTCGCGCCGTCATAGGTGCCGAGGGTCACAGCGCCGTTGAACATGAACTTCATGTTACCGGTACCGGAAGCCTCTGTACCCGCGGTGGAGGTCTGCTCGGAGATATCCGCCGCTACGACCAGCTTCTCTGCGTAAGAAACGTTGTAGTTGCTGACGAATACGACCTGGAGCTTATCCTTGGTGTCGGGATCGTTGTTGACGAGGTTCGCGATCTCGTTGATATACTTGATGATGGCTTTCGCTCTCTTATAACCGGGAGCAGCCTTAGCGCCGAAGATGAAGCAGGTCGGCTGGAAGTCGGGCAGCTGACCGCTCTTGATGCGGAAGTAGATCCACATGATCGAGAACGCGTTGAGCAGCTGACGCTTATACTCATGCAGACGCTTGACCTGGATGTCAAAGATGAACTTCGGGTTGATCTCAACGCCGTCCATCTTCTTGACATAGGCTGCGAGCTGCTTCTTCTTCGCCAATTTGATCTTATTGAATTCCTTGACGGAATCGGGATTGATGTGCGCGTCGAGCTTCTCCATCTTGCTCATATCCTTGAGCCAGCCGGAACCGATGCGGTCGGTGATGAAGGAAGCGAGCTCGGGGTTGCACAGACCGAGCCAGCGACGCTGGGTAATACCGTTGGTCTTGTTCTGGAAGCGCTCCGGATATACCCAGTACCACTCCTTGAGAACGTCGTTCTTGAGGATCTCGGTGTGGATCCACGCAACGCCGTTGACATAGGAAGATACATACATCGCGAGTCTTGCCATATGAACCTTACCGTCGCGGATGATGCCCATCGCGTTGATGTTGTGCTCTTCAACGCCCTTGTACTTGAGGTCGTTCCACTGACGCTCGTTGATGCGCTCGATGATAGCGTAAACCTCGGGGATGATCATCTTCATCAGACCGGTATCCCACTTCTCCAGCGCCTCAGCCATAACGGTGTGGTTGGTGTAGTTGAAGGTCTTCTGCGCGATATCGAACGCCTGATCAAAGTCGACGCCCTCTTTCTGGAGCAGACGGATCAGCTCGGGGATGGATACGACCGGATGGGTATCGTTGAGCTGGATAGTGGTCATCTCCGCAAAATGAGAGAAGTCGGTGTCATATTTCTTCTTATATCTGCGGATGATATCCTGCAGAGAAGCGGAGGAGAAGAAGTACTGCTGCTTTAAGCGCAGGATCTTGCCCTCGTAGCTGTTGTCGTTGGGGTACAGGACCTTGGAGATGTTCTCGCAGTTGTTCTTGTTCTTGACAGCGTCGTCATAACGGCCGTCGTTGAACGCGAGGAAATCAAAGCCCTCGACAGGCTCAGCCTGCCACAGACGCAGGGTGTTGATGTTCTTGGTGCCGCAGCCGATGATCGCCATATCATAAGGAACGGCGACAACGGTGCTGTCGGCGAACTGAACGATCTGTGACTGATCGTCGCGGCGGATGCACCACGGATCGGGATTCTTGAGCCAATCATCGGCGACCTCTACCTGATAGCCGTCCTTGATCAGCTGCTTGAACAGACCGTAGCGATAGAAGATACCATAGCCGTCAAGCGGAACCTCCTGTGTCGCCGCGGAATCGAGGAAGCAGGCAGCCAGTCTGCCCAGACCGCCGTTACCCAGAGCGGCGTCTTCGATCTCTTCAAACTGGTTGATGTCGATGCCCTTGCTCTTCAACAGGCTCTTGACCTCGTCAAGGATACCGGCACAGTACAGGTTGTTGTAGATCATTCTACCCATCAGGAATTCTGCGGAGAAGTAGTAGGCTCTGCGACCCTCGGCATGCTTCTTTCTGCTGCGTGACCAGTTCTGAGCGATCTCGCCCATGACCGCCTTACCGACGACCAGGTGGAGCTGCGGAGTGGTCAGATGCTTAGGCGCAGTACAAAACGCACTTCTCGACAGTTCGGTAATCTGTTCCATAGTAATGCTCATTTTACTTTTCCTCCAAACGTGAATTAGTTTTAGATAAGTTATATAATCTATCGGCAATCTCCTTGGTGGCGGCGCCTTCCTTCATGCGCCATACCCAGTTACTGCCCAGCGTGGACGGTACGTTGATACGCGCCTCGCTGCCCAGTCCGAGGATATCCTGCATCTGGATGATCGCATAGTTCGCGACGCTCTTATACGCCGCTTCGATGAACTTCCAGTTGACCTCGTCACCCGGATTGATACCGAGATATTTGTTACAATGTTCTTTCTCCCAGCCGTCTATCTGGCTGTACCAGCCTAAGACAGTATCGTTGTCATGGGTACCGGTATAGACGACACAGTTCTCTGTGTAGTTATGCGGTAAGAAGTCGTTTTCGTCATCATCCGCAAAGGCGAATTCCAGCACCTTCATGCCCGGATAACCGCTCTCCTTGAGCAGCTCCTTCACGCTGTCGAAGAGCTCTCCCAGATCCTCGGCGACGATCTGGATATCGCCCAGCTTCTCACGCATGACGTTGAAGAAGTCGATGCCGGGGCCGTCGATCCACTCGCCGTTGATGGCGTTCTCGGAGCCGAAGGGGATGGCGTAGTAGGTGTCGAACGCGCGGAAGTGGTCGATACGGGTGATGTCAAAGAGCTTGTCGGCGGCGGCGATACGGCCCATCCACCAATCATAGCCGGTCTCCTCCAGATAATCCCAGTCATACAGCGGGTTGCCCCACAGCTGACCGGTCGCGGAGAAATAATCGGGCGGGCAGCCGGCGACGCATACGGGATCCAGATTCTCATCCAGCCAGAACACCTCGGGGTTCGCCCAGGTATCGGCGGAGTCCATCGCGACATAGATCGGCATATCGCCTAAGATCTTGATGCCCAGACCGTTGACATACGCGCGGAAATCCTCCCACTGCTTATAGAACTCGAACTGTACCCACTTCCAGAAGTCGATCTCCTTGCGGAACTTGCGGGTATAGCGGGCGATGGCTTCTTCATTGCGAACGCGGATCTCTTCATCGTCCCAATCGGGCCATGCCTTGTTGCCGAAATACTTCTTGACCGCCATATACAGCGCATAGTCCTTGATCCAGTTGGAATTCTTTCTCTTAAAGGAGTTAAATGCCTTGCGATCACCCTCCAGGAACTTTTCATAAGCGATCTTCAGCACCTCAAAGCGGCTGTAATAGATCGCGCCGTAGTCGATCTCTTCCGCATTGTTGCCCCAGTAGAATTGTTCGATCTGCGCCTTGGTCAAAAGGCCCTCTTTGACAAGCGTGTCAAGATCGATCATGTAAGGATTGCCCGCATAAGTAGAAAAACTCTGATAGGGGCTGTCTCCGTAGCTGGTGGGTCCGACGGGCAGGATCTGCCAGACAGACTGTCCCGCGGCCTTCAAAAAGTCCGCGAATTGTCTCGCCTCTTTGCCGATGGTGCCGATTCCGTACGGCGACGGTAAAGAGGTGATGGGCATGAGCACACCGGAAACTCTTGCCATAATTTCAACTCCTGTCATATTAAATTTAATCGGTTTATCGCTATGGCTACAAAGATTTGATGCTGAAATTGTCTATCTTGCACAGATAAAAGCATAGCTACCGACCCTATTCTTCAATATTTTAACATATGAATGAATAAATTACAACCTTTTTTATAAAAATCGTTACAAATATGAAAAGATTTATCCGCGCCCCGATACAAGGCGTTTTCAAAGGGCGTTGATCCCGCGTTTGAAAGCGCCGACGTGATCGGAAAACGCCATCAAAAAAGCTCCCCGGATCTCAGGGAGCTTTATCCTATTATGCAGGGCTTGCCGATGGTGTTACCACACTTCCGCTTTGCTCAGCTTCTCTGTTTCCTTGAGGGCAAAGTACAAGGCGGCGGTGACGGCGAGTTCTCTGATCCGCTCACGGTCGGCGTTGTTCTCTCCGAGGAGCATCTTTTCGGTATGCAGACCCAGCTCGGTGCTGATGCCGATATAGACCAGTCCGACGGGCTTGTATATCGTACCGCCCAAGGGTCCCGCGATACCGGTGGTGGAGATGCCGATATCCGCGCCCGCGAGCAGTCGGACGCCGCGCGCCATCTCGGCGGCGGTACGATCAGATACCGCGCCGTAAGTACTGAGCGTTTCCTCACGCACGCCGAGGATCTTATGCTTGATATGGTTCGCGTAGGTACATACGCCGCAATCGAATACGCCGGACGCGCCCGATACCGAGGTAAGCGCGCCGGATACCAAGCCGCCGGTACAGCTCTCGGCAGTCGCGATGCGCTTTTTCTGCTTGGTCAATGCCGCCACCAACAGATCGGGCAGATCCTTTTCGTCAATATGATCCTGAGCCAACAGCTCCAGTAATTCAGATGTTTTCATAATAGCCTCCGAAACAATTAGGAATTAGGAGTTAGGAATTAGGAATTGATGGTGGGCTGCGCCCACACCCTTTTATATATTTAATAAAACGTTTCGTTCCAACAATATAGGAATCAAAACGCGGTCAAGCGTTTCCCGCAATTCCTCATTCCTAATTACTAATTCCTCATTATTATAAACCTTCTTCTTCCCTATTGCAATCCTCATCAAAATTTGTTAGAATTTGTTTACAAATACGGAATGTTGCGATTGCCGCGGGCTGACACGTGTGTCGAGCCCTCGCAATATCTGCACAACGGAGATAACATGGCTTGGTTTTTCGCGAAGATCGGCGAAGCGCTGACCCTCTGTACCCCCGACGGCAGACGGCATGAATGCGAGATCAGCGAGATCACGCGTGACGATGTGACCGTGCGCATCCTGCGCTCGACCGAATGTGAGCAGGAGCCCGATGTGCGCGTCAACCTGTTCATCGCGCTGATGAAGGGCGATAAGATCGACGACGTGGTGCAAAAGGCGGTCGAGCTGGGCGCCGGCGAGATCACGCCGTTTCTCAGCGCGCGGTGCATTTCGCGCCCGGACGAAAAGAGCATGAACAAAAAGCTCGCCCGGTGGCAGAAGATCGCCGATAACGCCGCCTCACAATCCCGCCGCGGCGTCATCCCGCGCGTCAACCCCTGCGTCAACCTGCGCGATATCCCCGACATCGTCAAGGATACGGACATGTCCGTCGTCTTTTACGAATGCGGCGGTGAAAAGCTCGGCTCCCTGATCCAAGGCAAGCTCGGGACACTGGCGCTGATCACGGGATCGGAGGGCGGCTTTGAGCAGGAGGAGATCGATTATCTCACCGATCATGGCGTGAAGGTCGCCACATTGGGCAAGCGCATCCTGCGCGCCCAGACAGCACCCGTCGCGGCACTGTGCGCGGCGATGCTGCTGACAGGAAACTTGGAATAAATTAGGAATTAGGAATTAGAAATTAGAAATTAGAAATTGCGGGAACGAAACGTTTCCTTATAAATGGGTGTGGGCACAGCCCACCATTCATTCCTAATTCCTAATTCCTCATTCCTAATTACTAATTACTAATTAATTACCGGAGGTATATTATGTTAGGATTTATCTGCGCTCTCGGCATCGAGGTCGAGGGCATCGTCAAACTGATGGAAAACAAAGAAGAGACCACCATCGCCAAGATCACCTACCACAAGGGTGAGATCTACGGCAAAGAGGTCGTGTGCTGTGAATGCGGTATCGGCAAAGTCAACGCCGCCATGAGCACCC
This sequence comes from uncultured Ruminococcus sp., assembly GCA_902764715.1. Lineage (GTDB taxonomy): Bacteria > Bacillota > Clostridia > Oscillospirales > Acutalibacteraceae > Ruminococcoides. The sequence continues at coordinate 34,787 of CACWXE010000004.1, forward strand.
AGATCATGATCGACGCCTACCATCCCGACGTCATCATCAACAGCGGTATCGCGGGCTCGCTGTCGGGCGATATCCGCATCGGCGATATCGTGATCTCCGACGACTGCGTCCAGCACGATATGGACGCTACCGAAATGGGCGATCCGCTCGGTCAGGTACAGTTCAACGACGAAAAGCGCACCTACTTCCCCGCCGACAAAGCGACCGCCGACAAGCTGTATACCGCTTGTCAAACCATCGACGGCATCTCTGTGTTCCGCGGAAGGATCGCTTCCGGCGACATCTTCATCTCCGCTCACGACCGCCGCAGCCGTGTCGCGGATACCTTCAACGCGCTTGCGTGTGAGATGGAGGGCGCGGCAGTCGGCACCGTTTGTTTCCGCAACGGCGTTCCGTTCGCGATATTGCGCAGTATCTCGGACGACTTCAACAACAACGAATTCATGGACTTCATGCAGTTCCGTGAGATCGCTGCCAAACGTTCGATCAAAGCGATCGAGGAATTCATCAAAAACGCATAATAAATCTTATGCTGAAAGCGCCGTGTACCAACCGTACACGGCGCTTTTACGTTGAATATTTGTATTACTTATCGAATACCCAGTACTGGGTACCGGACGCGGAGATCTCGGACATCGTGAAGGTCGTACCGATATAGCCGTTCCACCCGTTGGGATCGTAGACGATGATCCTGCCGGAGGAGGTGATACCGGCGAGCACGATGAAGTGACCGCCACGGGTGAATATGCCCGTGCCTTGAGCGCTGATAACATACTTGCCCTGCTTCAGCGCGGATATCACAGCGTTCGTTTCATTGGAACCGAGCTGCCGTTCCATCGTGATACCGAAGTGATCGGAGGCAGCGCTGAAATAGCTCCAATAGGTGCCGACTCCCATCATATAGTACTTGTTGCCGCACCAGCTGACGGCGTCGATCGGCGTGATCCTCCTGTTTTTCAGAGTGGACGCGACCATTGCGAAGCAGGTGGGACCGCAGCCGGACCACGCGATGGTGTCGTCGCCGTACGGATAGCTGTACTGGGTCTGGTCGTAGTAGTAGAAGTCGCCCGCATCACCACTGCCGCCTTCCACGGTGATGACGAAGCCGTCCGGATCAAAGCCGCTGTAAAAATCTGTTCCCGCGTTATTGATGACCCTGACCGTATAGGTATAGGTCTCACCTGCCCATACGTCGGTATCGGTATAGCTGTTGGAGCTCGTATCACCGAGCCTGCTCCATGAACCGTCGATCTTTTTGTAGACGCGGTATCGCGCAGCGCCGTTCGGGCTGTTCCATGTGATCGTCACGCCTTCGGGATCAGCGTCAACGTTGATCAGCTTGGGCGCGGAAACATAATAAATGCTCACACCGGTCGTATCACAGTCGGAGGTGAACGCCGTGCCGTCGGAGGTGATACAGCGCACGGTATAACGGTAGGAATAACCTGACGAAACGTCGGTGTCGATCACCGAGGTACCGGTCGTTTCGGTCAGCTTTGTCCAGCCGCGGCTGCCGTAGTAGTAGACGCGGTATTTTTCCGCAACGCTTTCCACGAGATCTCGATGCCGTTTCTGGTAAAATCTGGTTCATACATAACAGGCATATAGGTAAACGGACACAAAACGCCGTCGTGGTTAAAATCGGAGGTGAAGCTGTTGCCGTCCGCCGAAATACAGCGCACGGTATAGCGGTAGGTATAGCCGGAGGAAACGTCGTCATCGATCACGGAGGTACCGGTCGTCTCGGTCAGCCGCGTCCAACCGTCTCTGCCGTAGTAGTAGACGCGGTATTTCGCGGCGCCCGCGGAGGGCTTCCAGCTGATCTTGATACGGTTCTTATCACATTCCGCGCTGAGATTTTGCGGCGCGGCGATATAATGGAGCGATTTTCCCGTGCCGTCAAAGGTGGACTCGAACTGCGTCCCCTCCGCGTTGATACAGCGCACGGTATAGGTATAATCCCTGCCCGATTCGGCGTTGTGAACGAACGTGTTAGAGGTCGTCTCGCCGGCTTTTGTCCAGCCGCCGTCGGTTTTGTAATAGACGCGGTATTTTGTCGCGCCTTTGCTCGCGCTCCATGTAACTTCCACGCCCTCGGCTCCGCCTTTGACGCTCGTCACCTTCGGCATCTCGACATAGCGCATACTCTTGCCGGGATAGAAATCCGAAGTGAACTGTGTCTCCTCTTTGTTCAGACAGCGCACCGTATAGGTGTAGTTGTAGCCGGATTCGATGTCATCGTCCTCAAAGGATGTCTGCGTCGTATCGGCGAGCTTTGTCCAGCCGTTCGCGCCGCGGTAATACACGCGGTACAGCTCGGCTCCCTCCACCGCGTCCCAACGGATGGTGATGCTCTTTTCGTTGCACACGAGCTCAAAATCAGGCGCGTTGATAAAGGTATGGGATACACCGGGTCTGAACGAGCTCAGGAACGCGTCACCCGCGTCGTTGACACAGCGCACGGTATAGGTGTAGTTGTAGCCGGATTCAACATCGGTGTCCACATAGGAGGTGTCGGTCGTATCGACCAGCTTCGTCCAGCCGCGGCTGCCGTAGTAATAGATACGGTATTTTTCCGCGCCTTGGACAGCCTGCCACGTGATATCGACGCCGTCCGTTCCGTTGCTGACGGAAAAATCGGGAGCATACATATATGTCCCTTTGATACCGTCACGGTCAAAGGCACTGACATATTCACCCGCTGCGTTCATACAGCATACGGTATAGGTGTAGGTCACGCCGGAGTTCACTTCTTCATCCAGATAAGAGGTTTCGGTGGTATCCGCCATCCTTGTCCAGCCGTTTTTGCCGCGGTAAAAGACGCGGTACTTGTCGGCGCCGGGACATGCCTGCCACGTGATACGGATCCCGCTGTCGGTGCCGGTCGCTGACAACAGCACGGGCGCGGCGATATAGCGGATGGATTTTCCTGTTGTATCACAGTCGCTGGTGTAGCGCTCGCCGTCGGCGGTAACGCACCGCACGGTATAGGTATAGGTGTTGCCGGAGCGCACATCATCATCCAGCAGATAGTTGTTTTCCGTCGTCGCCATGCGCGTCCAACCGTTGGAACCGCGGTAAAACACACGGTAGCCTTCGGCGCCTTCGATCGCGTCCCATTTGAGCATCACGCCGCCTGTCGTGTTCTCGACACTCAGCACGGGTGCTCTCAGATACGCGTGGGTCAGCCCTGTTTCATCAAAATAATCAAACATATACGCGCCGCTGCTCGTCAGCTCTCTGACGGTATAGCGGTAGCGGTTGCCGTAGGTAACGTTTTCATCCAGATAAGAGTTTTCGGAGGATACGGCGATCTGCTTCCACGCGCTGTTCTCCATACGCAGTACAGCCACCTTGCTGACGCCTGAAGCCTTGTTCCAGTAGATACGTATGCCCTCATCCGTTGTATCCGCTCCGGTCAATACGGCGGGGGCGGAATAGGTGATCGACCCGGACGCGGTGGTGGTCATAACGTCGTTTGAAGCGGTCATTCCGTAGAGGCGATATCGATATGTGTTGCCCGAAACGACGGACAGATCGACATAATACAGCTGTGTTGTATCCGTCAGCCTTTGCCAGCCGCGGCCGTCGCTGTACCATTTGTCCACACGATAATGATGGATGCCTGCGATCGTCTGCCACTCGATGCGGACGCCCTCCCGGTCGGAACGCATCGAAGTGATCACGGGCACACCTGCCCCGACCTCTGCTGCTGACGGCTCACCGTTTTCATCCTCCAGCTCAACGGCTGTTACGCTCAAAAATGAGGAAAGCATCAGAACCGCCAGCAATGCGGCAATCGTTTTTTGTAATACTCTTCGCATAGGATCACCTCTTTCTGTATCAAATATATATAGGTAAGCCACAGAAGATCTGTGACATATAGTTGTCTACTTTAATTATAATTCTTAAAAAGCAATATGTCAACAACAAGAGAATTACATATTTGCAATATTCTGCCTATTATGGTAGAATAAGGCAAAGGTCGAAAAAACCACTTATAGGGTCATATCATGTCGGAGGTAAAGTGATGAGCGAAGTTTTGATCTATAATCTCCCTCCCGAAAAGGACGCAAGGGTAAAAATGCTGTGCCGAAAGTTCGGATTTGATTCGCGCAGTATCGAGAAATCCGAATTCGGCTATACGCTCGGATATCTGCTGGGCCAGTCAGAGGATGATTCCATCAGGGACGGAGAGGATTTTGACGAAGAGATGCTCTATCTCGCGGAGCTCAGAGGCGGTATGCTCAATCTCTTTCTCGATCAGCTCCGCCGCAAAAAGCTGAGCGTCCCGCTCAAGGCGATACAAACCGATCGGAACATCGGCTTCACCTCCCGTGAGCTGTACCGCGAGCTGTGCGCCGAAAGAGATGCCATCGCGAGGGGAACGACACAACATCAGGGGTAGATATCATGCGGAATACTCCGGAGGTTCACATGAAACGCTTTATACTTTTATTATTGGGCTGCCTGACCGTCTGCGTCATTCTGGCAGGCTGCAGTGAAAAGCTCACACTCGATCAAACGCAGCTGGATATGACCGTCGGCGACAGCGCGGAGCTGTCCGCGGGAAAGGCGACGCGGGTGAGCTGGGAGAGCAATAACGACGCGGTCGCCACCGTCATCGGCGGCGAGGTCAACGCCAAATCCGCCGGAGAAGCAATCATCACCGCTTCTCTCGAAAACGGCGAGACCGCCACCTGCCGCGTCAAGGTATCCGATAAGCTGATCAACGAGATCACCCTGAGCGCCACCGGCGTCCGTATCGAGGTCGGCAAAACGATCCAGCTGGAAGCTGCCTACAAGCCCGCCGACGCGTCGCATGTCGTGCTGAGCTGGGAGAGCAGTGACCCGAATATCGCGTCCGTCAACGAAGACGGCTTTGTCACCGGCGTTTTTGAGGGCGTCGCCACGATCACCTGCAAGAGCGATAATGGCGTCGAGGCGTCCTGCACCGTCAACGTCGGCAGTTCCTCACAGCCCACCGCGGCTCCCACCCAACCACCCGCAGTCATCAAGCCGACAGAAACGACCGCCGCGCCGAAAAGCACCGATCCTGCCGCAGGCAGTCAGTCGGGATCCTCCGGCGGTATGCTGTTCCCCGATTCTTCCACCCGCTATCTGACGAACGACGAGATCGCGGCGAAGATCTACAGCATGAGCGGCACACCTCTGTCGGGCAGCTTCGGACAGGACGCGGTCAATGAGATCTACGCAAGGCACGGCTTTGTCTTTCGCACCGCTTCGATCCGCTCCTACTACGAAGCCCAGTCGTGGTATCATCCCGATCCGGGCTACGACGGCTCACTCAGTGCGATCGAACAGTACAACGTCGGCTTGCTCAGCCAATATTGATAATCAAACTATGTAACAGCATGATCGTCATATGATGGTCATGCTTTTATTTCATGGGCATGCTCTTATTTATAAAATGTTAATACATTCATCTTGTATTTGTTTTTTTATTAGTATATAATACAATTATATTGACTCGGATTGGAGGAATATGATGAAAAGAAAAATCGTCAGCATCATTCTGACGCTTGCTCTCATCCTATCGGTCTGCGGGGGCGGCTGTATCGGCGCGTCCGCCGCGGATGATACCGCCACGATCACGGTCGGCAACAAGACCATCACTGCGAAGGTAGGAGAGTACATCGAATACAGTATCGCGTTCCGTACCACGGGCGACAGCATCACAACGGCACAGGTCGAACTTCCGATCGACTTTTCGGCGTTCAGCGGCTACAGCCAGGACGAGATCGCGACCCACATTCAGCGTATCGCGCCCACGACAGCGAATTCTTCTGTCGTAAGACGCTTTGATACCCCCAACACCTTCGGGCTCACCGGCTACGTCATGAACTTCGCCAATGCGAACGGCTACTCCTTCAACTCCGAGAAGACCGTGTTGAAGCTGCTCTTCGGCGTAGAAAAGGCAGGCTCCTATCACCTCGCCGCCAAGGTCAGGTATGTGAACGACATCAATGACAATGTCGTCATCGACAACGACTACAACCGACTCAACGCCCGCTTCAGCTATGTCGAAAGCGTCACCGAAGCGGAGCTGGAGACGCCTCAGCCGAACGCCTCCACCTATGCGGGCGGCGTCAGGATCACATGGGATCCCGTACCGGGCGCCAAGCTCTACCGCGTCTATGTCAAAACAGAGAACAGCGGATGGGCGAGGATCGCGGAGACCGGCGAGACCTCTTACATCGATCCCAATGTTGTTTCCGGCAAACGCTATACCTACACGGTGCGCTGCATGTCGCCGGACGGTTCCCGCTTTATCAGCGACTATGACCGCGACGGCGCGTCGGCAGTATACTACACCGCTCCCATCCTGCGGCTGAGCAACGCCGAGGACGGTGTACAGATCAGCTGGGACGCTGTGCCTCAGGCGGATTCCTACCGTGTCTACTATCGCGGCAGTAACGGCTGGACAAAGCTCGTCGATACCGAGGACACCTCGACAGTCGATTATGATGTCGATTCAGGCACACGCTACACCTACACCATCCGCGCGATGGATGAAAACGGCGATCATCTGAGCTGGTTCTATCCGGACGGCTTCTCGATCACCTTCCTGTCCGCGCCCACATTCAGCCTGTCCAATGCCGCCGACGGCGTACAGATCAGCTGGGATAAGGTCGAGGGCGCTGAGAATTACCGCATCTACTACTACGGCAGCCGCGGCTGGACAAAGCTCGCCGAAACCACCAATAACGCCTTCATCGATACCGACGTCAGCTCCAACCACACCTACACCTACACCGTGCGCTGCATCAACAAGGAAGGCACCGACTTCACCAGCGACTACCGCCCCGGCAAGAGCATCAAATACTATGCCGCGCCGAAGCTGACCCTCTCCAATGAAGAGGACGGCGTTCGGATCAGGTGGGACGCTGTCGCGGGCGCGTCCAAATACCGCGTTTATTACAAGGGCGGTAACGGCTGGACAAAGCTCGAGGATACCACCGGTACCTCCGTGCTCGATACCGATGTTGCCTCCGGCACCAACTACACCTACACCATCCGCGCGATGGATTCAGATAATAACCACCTGAGCTGGTATTATACCGACGGCTTCCGCATCCAGTTCATCCGTGCGCCTGAGTTCAGCGTTTCCAACGAGGCTGACGGCGTCAAGATCAGCTGGGACAAGGTAGGCGGCGCAAAGAAATATCGTATCTTCTACTACGGCTCCAAGGGCTGGACAAGAATGGTCGATACGACAGAAACCTCTTATATCGACAAGGATGTTTCATCCAACCACACCTACACCTACACCGTGCGCTGTATCACCGAGGACGGCTCCGCGTATACCAGCGACTTCCGCTCCGGCAAAAGCGTCAAATATGTCGAAGCGCCCAAGCTGACGCTCTCCAACACCTCGAGCGGCGTGATGATCCGATGGAATTCCGTTGCGGGCGCTTCCAAATACCGCGTCTATTACAAGGGCAGAAACGGCTGGACAAAGCTCACCGATTCCACCGGCACCTCCTTTGTCGATTCCGACGTCAAGGACGGCACGCCCTACACCTACACCATCCGCGCGATGGACGCGAACGACAATCACCTGAGCTGGTTCTACACCGACGGCTTTACCATCACCTATCATAAATAATAAGCATCATGAAAAAAGCACTTCCGATCACGTTTTCGGAAGTGCTTTATATTTATCTGTTTCCCGCGCGCGCCATGATCATACCGCCGTTTTCCTTGAGCCAGCGATTCCAGCGGTCATACGCGGGATAGACCGCGTACACCCGCTCATAAAACCGTGCGCTGTGGTTCATTTCAAACAGGTGACACAGCTCGTGCACCACCACGCTGTCAAGCACCTCGGGCGGGGTGAGCAGCAAGAGGATGTTGAAGTTCAGATTTTTCTTAGCCGAGCAGCTGCCCCAGCGGGTCTTTTGACACCGCAGGGTAATCCTGCCGTAGTGCGCGTCCATGATCCGCGCGTAATACGCGACCCTCTCGGGGATGACCTTTTTTGCCATCTGCGCAAGAGCGCGCAGCTCCTCCTC